>QNER01001343.1 GCA_003646175.1 Candidatus Parabeggiatoa sp. nov. 1 | reverse complement strand
CACAGCAATTGTGTGATGATAAGCCCATTGCGCTCACACCATTTGGCATAGATACTACATTGTTTTGTCCCCACCCTGATTTGCACGGTAATACTGTGTTTAAAATAGGTACGGTGAAAAATTTAGCCCCTCAGTGTGGGATTGATACGCTCATTAAAGCATTTTATAATCTGCGAAATCAATTGGCTGACGAACAACCACAATTAGCGCAACAATTGCGTTTATGTATTGCCGGCGAGGGGCCGCAACGTGCTGAATTACAAGCGTTGGTAGCGAAGTTAGGATTAAGTGCTGTCACAGAATTTGCTGGATATGTGCCACACACTCAGGTGCCGGCTTACTTAAATCAAATGGCTATTTATGTTGCCGCGAGCCGCCTTGAGAGTTTTGGTGTCGCCATTTTGGAAGCGTCTGCTTGTGGCTTGCCGGTTGTGGTTTCCCGTGTGGGGGGATTGCCAGAAGTTGTTGAGGAGGGTGTGACAGGTTTGTTAGCGGAAAAAGATAATGTGGAACAATTCGCTACCGCCCTGCTCAAGTTGGTTCAAAATCAAACCTTACGCGAAAACATGGGGCAAGCGGGGCGGCAAATGGTGATAGAAAAATATAATTGGCAGGATAGTGTGTCTATTTTGGAAGCCGTTTATAGAAAGTACAACGGATTTGGGGAATAAACGGATGGCTTCCGGTTTTATTATCGGCTTTAACCAGCCATGACAGATGCCATCATACATACAAAGCTGCGCTTCGGACTCCTTTGCGCTTTGGACTCCTTTGTGCGTTTTGGACTCCGAAAACCCGTACAGAGTAATAGGTTTCGCTGTGGTTTTATCCGGGGATGAACCAAATCCGTTGTACTAAAGAGTACCATGAGAATAGAAAAAATTTCTAATTCCCAATCGCGCCTAAATATTTTTGGGCCCAAAAACTTTAGGCGCGATCCCAATTCCCAAAGGCCTTTTTGGCGTTTTGCGAGTTCCTCAAAGAAACGTTTCTGGAGACGTAATACATACCATGCACTTTTTAATGCTAACTCAATATTTCCCCCCCGAAACCGGTGCGCCCCAAGTTCGACTGGCTGCGATGATTGGTGAACTATTACGTCTAGGGCATACGGTGGAAGTCGTGACTGCCTTACCCAATTATCCGCATGGCAAAATTTTTCCTGATTATCGGGGACGTTTTTATCGGCTGGCTTCGTTTGAAGGGGTGCGCGTGCATAGAGTTTGGATGTATGCGGCCACCGGGGCGGGGATTAAGCGTTTGTTAAATTATTTTTCGTTTATGATAACGGCTTGGTGGGGATTACGAAAAGCCAAAAAACCGGATTATCTATTTGTCGAATCACCGCCTTTGTTTTTAGGCATTACCGGCTATTTAATGGCTAAACGTTGGCGCGTCCCCTTTATTTTTAATATTGCCGATTTATGGCCTGATACTGTGCGAAGTTTGGGCTTAATCCGTGACGGTTTTACATTGCGACAGGCCGAAAAATTAGAGAAATGGCTCTATTGCAAAGCTGACTGTGTCACGGTGGTGACTGAAAGTGTCCGTCAAATTCTGATTAACGATAAACAGGTGCCCGCCCACAAAGTCTTGTTGTTGCCTAATGGCGTTGACACACAATTGTTTAAACCGCAACCGGCGGATGCTTCGTTAAGAGCCCGTCTTAATCTACCAGTAGATAAACAAATCATTTTATATGCTGGGACGCATGGCTATGCACATGGTATGGAGGTGATATTAGAAGCGGCACAATTATTAGCCAATATAAATGTGTTATTTTTATGCGTGGGTGGGGGCTCGGAAAAAATTCGTATTCAACAGCTTTGTGAACGGATGGGATTGAAAAATGTGCGATTTTGGGAGCCTCAACCCCCTGAGTTAATTGCCAGTTTGTATAATCTAGCTCTCGCGGGTATCTCCACTTTTCGTAACTCCCCGATGTTGGAATGTACACGCCCGGCAAAAACGTTACCAATCATGGCGTGTGGCAAACCGGTGTTATTGAGTAGTGCTGGCGAGATAGCGCAACTCATTGCAGAAGCTAAAGCCGGTATCGTTGTTGCCCCCGGCGATTATGTGGCTTTGGCAGATGGGGCGCGGCGTTTGATAAATGATCTTGCTTACGCTACGCAATTGGGGAATAATGGTCGAGCTTATGCCAAGTTGCATTTAAAATGGTCTATCGTGGTTGCTGACTGGTTACAACAATTAGCAGTGCTCTTTCCCGAAACCCACTGAAGTGAAATGTTTCGGGGATTTTCCGAAGACAAACGTTTCTCACACTGCTACCTGCGTTTTACACATCACCACCAAATAACTGGATGCCCATCAGGCTGTGTAGGAAAGCTAGCAAACCGTGCCCAATGCCAAAAATAATGGACATACCATCCATTTTGCCACGTAAGTCTTCTACAATGTGCAGCACTTGAAATCCATAAAAATCTATTCGAGGCTAAAGTTTTTTGGGCACACAAATTTTAGTCTCAAAACTCAGTTT
>QNER01001342.1 GCA_003646175.1 Candidatus Parabeggiatoa sp. nov. 1 | reverse complement strand
GCAACAAAAAGACGTTTGGTGGGCTGATGGTGTGACATATTTTGGTGGGCAACTGATGGTGTGACATATTTTGGTGGGCAACACGTTGCCCACCCTACGAACTCCGAAAAACCCAAGATAAATCCCGAAAATGCCAAGATAAATCTTGGACTCCGAATCCACCAAACTTACTTGCCGTCCGTCGCACCACTGCTATCACCACCAGTGGTGCTTTTTGTTTGACCCGGGTTATCAAGATCAATTGAATCGACGCGCTGGCCATCCATGAGATCGGGACATTTATTTGGCACAAATTGAATAGTGTCCATCTCGGAAAGAATCATTTCGGCAAAATTCTGCTTTTCAAAATCAGAACGCTTTAGCAACCCGGCTTGTGCATAGATGGTGTCCTCACCACCGTTCATCATAGTGGCTATTACTGACGTGTCTAGGTTAATGTCAAATTCCCATTTGACGCGAGCAGCGGGATTACCCACACCGATGCGTGTTGACGTTTGAGGTTCCATCCCAAAAGGAGGAACTTGGTAGAAGCCGACAATTTCCATCGCGCTTAAATCCAGTTGCAACTTTTCGAGAGACCGAGGTGTGTTAATTTGCGGAGAAGGTGACGTTTTAGGGCTATAAACCAAAAATAACACCCTTTCGTCATCACTTGATGTCATGTGAGACACCACAAAAGTCATTTTGACGAAATTTTTATCAAAAGGGGGAATAACAACGGCCACTTTATCAGGGAGAAAACGAAAGTTCCCAGTGAGACCGGTCGCGCTTTTACCGGGTACACACAGGATGATATTTTCTAACGGGGCTTCTTCCAATGTGAGGTGGTTAATGCCGCGTTGGCTTTTACAGCCGGTAGCCACGCCTTGACCACTTAAACAGGGATCTGCGGCCTTGACAGTAGGGGCAGTTGCCAATAAGGCAGCGCCCATGATATTTTTTTTGTTGGTCAGTTTGATGTTAGACATGGGGGGTACTCCTTTTGATTGTTCGTCCAAACGGATACTATATAATTGTGAATTGTGAATATAAAATTGTGGCAGCAGGAGTCCAAACTTTAGTTTGGAATACCCAAGATAAATCTTGGACTCCTATAAATCTTGGTTCAAACGGATACTATCCCGAACCAAGGGATAGCATCCGTTAAATGGCTAGTCAGTTTTGGTTGGTAGTTGCTTGCAAGACTCGTTGTTAGAATTGAGATCGCTGGAAAATTGTTTTTTACGAGGGCACGCTTTGGGAGTCAGATGGATGGCTTTTAGCGGCGATAATGTCATCGTGCCGTAGTACTTTCTATCAAAGTCGTTTTTTTTCAGCATGGCTGCTTGAAAGTAAAAAGTATCGTTACCGGCTTTTATTTGTGGGGTGAGTTTGTCGGTTTCAAGTTCAACCTCTATAGTCATTGATGTTGTCGCAGACGATTTATCTTTGGTCATATCCGAGGGATTCGCTGGAATATCATAAGTGCCCATGATTTCAATATCGTTGGTATCCAGTGCCAATTTTTTCTTAGAAAATTGGGTTTTAATTTTGGGCCTTTTGGTCAAACAGCGGCTGTAGAGCAGTACTAAAACGCGATCTTCTTTGCCGGTTGGCATGTTCGACATCTCAAATTCAAACGTAACCGTTTGTTTTCTATTGGGATTGTAGGACAGCGATAACACGTCCTTAATTTTAGGACGAGGTTTTTTCGGACGGATGGTTGTTGGCACTCTACAAGTGGTTATCTTTCTTTGATTTACTTTGTCCAGCGTGATGGATTCAATGCTAAATTTTTGGCGTTGAAGGGCACCTAATTGGCTTTTACCGCCGCCTACTGTTGGTTTTGAGCTTCGTGTCTCTTTTGGTGGTTCAGGTGGTTCGGTATTTTCTGAGCTTGGGGGTTGTCCCAAGCCCATTTTCGGACTTGCCCACGCGGAGCTAGTGGCTAACAAAAAGGCTGAGGCGATGGTTGAGTCTTTTATGTGATTTTTCATCAAGTTGCTCTGTTGATTGACAATGGGTTTGAATCAGAATTTTCTGATGAGTTGTGTACGGAAAAAGTGAGAGTACAACGGATTTACGGTATAAACCGCAAAAAAGTCACTAAAAACCTTCAAGGTTTTGGAAACCTTGAAGGTTTTGCCCTAAATCTATAGATATTATTTATGTAGGGCCGACAACGTATTTTGGTTGCCCACTAGGGCAAAACCGTAAAGCGTTGCAAAAACCTTGAAGGTTTATAACTGTACATGCCCAGTATTTATCAGTCTATTTGTGTCCAAAGCCGAGAATAAAGAATGAAATTAAAGCAGTCATTCTAACTTGATAATGATCGAGGCAAAAGTTTGCGGAGCAAACTTTTGCCTCGATCACATTTCAATCAGAACAACGTTTTTTCGTACAAGGTTCGCCTTGTACTCCTGAATCTGTACAAGGTTCGCCTGAAATGAATGTCCAAACTAAAGTTTGGACTCCTGAGCTAACTATTTGGGGCAACCACCAGAAGTCCAAACTAAAG
>QNER01001341.1 GCA_003646175.1 Candidatus Parabeggiatoa sp. nov. 1 | reverse complement strand
GTTGTGATATTATGCCAGAAACCGGCGAAAGGCTTATATACTTTACTGGCAAAGAGCCAGCCTAGTATCCCTGAGCCTGAGCAAATCCGGTCCCATTTACAAAAAAATAGCTGTCAAGTGGGACAGTATGCGTTTTTTAGTCGCAAGAAATGATGACGTAAGCACATTGCTGAAATAAAAAAATCAGATGTTCCCAGGGCGCAGCCCTGGGCTTTAATAAAGTGCCCTTTCAGGGCTGAGTAGTTACAAAAATCCTAATATTTATCTTGACAGTGAAGGAGTTCAAGATTTATCTTGGATATCACATCTCCAAGGAATCGTTATGACAAAAATATCTTCAATCATTTTGTATTGTGTGTTATGTAGTCTGGCTTTCGTGCTTGGCTACAACTTACGTTTCTTTCCTAACTCAATGTCAGAAATATCTGCCACACCCGCGACAACGTTTCACTGGAAAATGGTGACCGCATGGCCGCCTAATTTCCCCATTTTTCAAGAAGGCGTGGAGCAATGGGCAAAAGACATTGATATAATGAGTGGGGGACGACTCAAGGTGCAAGTGTATGCGGGCGGTGAATTAGTGCCACCTTTGCAAACCTTTGATGCGGTTTCTCAAGGGGCGGTGCAAATGGGACACAGTGGTGCCTTTTACTGGGCGGGTAAAGTGCCGGCGGCTCAATTTATGAGTAGTGTGCCGTTTGGTATGACGACCAAAGGAGTCAATGCGTGGCTTTACGAAGGCGGTGGCCTCGAATTGTGGCGCGAATTATATAAGCCCTTTAATCTCATTCCGTTCCCGGCCGGCAATACCGGTGTACAAATGGGTGGCTGGTTCAACCAGAAAATTGAATCCGTCGCTGATTTAAAAGGCCTGAAAATGCGTCTGCCGGGCTTGGGTGGTAAAGTGCTGGCGAAAGCCGGTGGAACACCAATGCTGTTGGCAGGTGGGGAAATTTATCTGGCTTTAGAACGCGGGACGATTGATGCCACGGAATGGGCTGGGCCTTTCCACGATAAACGCTTTGGATTACATCGGGCCGCTAAATACTATTATTATCCGGGCTGGCATGAACCCGGCTCGGCATTGGAGCTTATTATCAATAGCAACGCTTGGGCCCTGTTGCCAGCAGATTTGCAAAAAATTGTGGCCGTGGCGGCCCGTTCCCTCAATCAATGGATGTTTTCCAGATTTGAAGCGTTAAATATCAAAGCGTTACGAGAACTCCAAGAACAACACCATGTTGAGGTGCTAGAATTTCCGCCTGAAGTCATCAAGGAACTCAAGCGTTTGACTAGCAAAGTTTTTGATGAAGAGGCCATTAAAAATACCTCTTTTAAAAAAGTGTACGAAGCTTATAAAAAATTTCAGGCCGATCATGCCGCGTGGAATGCTATCTCTGATGGGGCCTATAGCAAGGCACTCCGAAATTAACTGGAGAATAAATAGGTAATAGGAAATAGGTAAGGGACTACGCCGCAAATCACTTACGCATTATCACGAAAACAGATAAGTACTGAAGCATAAATTTTCGTATATTATGAATTTTTGTAGGGGCTGGCAAGGTCTGATATTGATCCCACTATCTTGCTTACCATCTCGGTGGGCAACCAAAAGACGTTACCCACCCTACAATTTTTTGTGCTTCAGGAGGTGGGAGCCGAGTTGGTGGGCAACCAAAAGATGTTACCCACCCTACAAAATTTGGTGCTTCAGGAGTACCAGGCGAACCTTGTACGAAAAATGGCGTGATTGTTACAGGAGTACAAGGCGAACCTTGTACGAAAAATGGCGTGGTTCTTGGAATGTTACATTGTCAAATAATGGGACGGGGGTGGGGGTTTTTGCGAGGTGGGAGTGGACTAGTACAGGAGTCCAAGATTTATCTTGGAACTGTCCAAACTAAAGTTTGGACTCCTGTGCTGCGCTTGCTTAATCAACACAACTGGCTGGACGAAGGTTAATCGGCAAGGTAGTGTATTCGGAACCGCAAGACCATATACCTTCTCCGACACGCTTGAGTGCAAATACATAGCCTTCGAGGGCTGCTTCGGTTTCGTTGAATGTACATGTGTAAATACATACCGGAGGCGGGCCGTCAACTGAATCTTCATGGCGCGATATACCATTTGTGTATTTGCCGGTCGTCTTACCGCCTAGTCCCTCAACTTTTGGGCATGATTCTTTGACTGCTACATGCATCTCAATGGGGGTTTTTAAACCAGACAATAGCACTAAACACTCAGAAGCTTTGGTTTTATTCAGGTAGTTAAGAAACCAAGGAATGCCAGCAGCTGCCAAAATAGCGGTAATCGCAAGAACAATCATCAGTTCGATGAGCGTAACACCTTGCTGTTTTTTTCGATATTGCGGAAAGTCAGCAGTAAAAGATTGCGATTGAGTTAAGCAATGGTTTGTGTTATATGTTATCATTATTAATATTCCTCATGGTATGTGGCACAAAGTTCGTACCATGTTTATGGAAGTTGGACTGTAGCGAATACAAGTCGC
>QNER01001340.1 GCA_003646175.1 Candidatus Parabeggiatoa sp. nov. 1 | reverse complement strand
GAGTTACTCACTGATATTGAAATCTTTGATAATAAGTGGGTGGCGTTTGTGATTGATGCAGAACCCGATCAAGTGAAGGTGACGATTCGGCCAAAGACTTGGAAAAAGTGGCAAAAGGCGGCGACGGATTATCCTGCTTGGGTGGCGGAGTGATCAATTGGGGCCAGAATTTGAGGGCGGTTTTGAGTTGTTGGAGCCGGGGTGCAAGTTTATGATTCGAGCCAAAAGAGCCGAAGGGTGAGTCGTTGTGATGGGCAATAGGATTGCCCATTTTATTCGGTTGGTTTGAGGCATAAAAAAGCAAATACTTATGTATAACGATGAGTGCTATGCATGCTGATTCTGACAATTGAATGGTGGGCAAACAAAAAGACGTTTGCCCACCCTACTTGGCTGTGGTCAGACTTTCACTTGGTAATGGACATTGATGATACTGGACAAGCTGTGCAGCCGCACACTGATTTTCCTTTTGGTGCTGCCGGGGGATCATTGGTCCATTGACCGTTCCACCCTCCCCGATCCTCACATGTGGCTTCACAGATAGGGGGGGCTGCACTATTGTTGGGAATACGTTTGCTGGTCGGATAGTCACAGGCGCAAGGATAGTTCTGTCTAGCGTTGGCACTAATCGTATTCTTCATGGCATCTAGCCACTGGCGAGACTGATCGCTCACGTTGAACATTATCGTGTTATCTGTTATGAGATTGTACATGTTTTGGTAGAGTGGAAATGATGACGCAAGCGTCTGAAACACACTGGGCCGTGTGGCCATCAAATATTGAGGATACGGATTATCCGAATCTGGACCAATGCTTGCTACCATCGTAGCGGATGCAGCCATCACATTGGCTAGCTGCACAGCCAAGTAGCGAGTACCCCTTTGTTGAGTAGTCGTGTTGACAGCAATGACATCAGCATAGAACACGGGTGGATTGTTGTCGTCAGATAGCGGCATGACCTTGAAGCCTATATTTTGTTGCATCTCCTTGCTCATTGCCGACATGGATTCTGTGTAGCCAATAAAGGCCCTTCCCCATCCGTTGCTGAACCATTTTGCGCGCTCGTAGGGATCAGAGAGGCTCGCGGTTCCATTCTCATAACTTGCCATCACCAGCAATTTGCGCATATTATTCATCGCGGTGGTGTTAATTTGCGATTCATTCCAAGGTAACGGGAATGGATATTTTCCGGTTAGGCTGTGGGCAGTATCCAAATAAAGAGCCGCATTCGTTGTGCCACCTGCCATGTCGAGCATCAATCCACGTCGATCAGGTGGAATCTTACTCGTATATGTACACTGTGACAAGACACTGTTAATTTTACTTAAGGTAGTAGAATTAGCGAGTTCTGTATCATCTTTTTGGTAGAACAAGAGATTGGCGCAGCCAAGCTGGGGTATCGCGTAATATTGTTCCCCTACCTTGACACCATCTATCGCATATTTTACGAAGTCGTTCAAGCCTTTGACTTCACTCGCCTGCATAGGTTCGAGCCAGTCCTTGCTTTTAAAGTACTCGAAAAACATGGCATCGAACACATAAACATCAGCATTTGCCGGAGGATCCTTCTTGTAACCGCCATCCCATTCCTTCGGCGAGATAAATTTCAAGGAAACGGTAGGCTGTACCTTCGCCCATTCGGTCCGGATTGCTGTTTTGAATTGTTCTAAACGAGGAACGTACGGATACAGGCCAACCGTTAGTTCCGTATCGTTGGCGGTCTTACACCCTACAATACTAACTACACCTACAATACTCAGAACTAAGGTTAGAACCCGCATCAAGCCAAAACGAGTCAGTCTTCTCATCATCATTAACCTCTTTGGCTCTGAGTGTAAAAGTTTCCAAGTACTGTATTGTTTTTTGTCATAATGACCTCCAAATGAATAACCGCTTTTTTAATTCGGCTAGAAAGGCACAGTTGTTACCTTTTTTAACTATAAAGTAGACGCTTCAACTTAAATAGTTGATACACCACTTTAAATACCTAGCCAACGTAGTATGGATTAAATGTATGGTTGGTTTCGCTATAGTGAAACCTATTCTATCCTAAGAAATGTGACCACTCACCGACTCACTCCCTTAATAGCTGCTATGCAGCTTGATTTGGCATCGGGGAGAGCGGTTGGTCACAAACTGATTTGAAAAAGTCGACATGTACGATTAAAAATGGTCCACTTGAGGTACGTTTGATTGATGAAGTGTGCGTTTATTTAGCACTGTGCCAAAATTGGCCGTCTGTCGGTAAGTGATTGATTTTACATCATCTATAAAACCTCATCTAATTGAATTGTCAATTACTTTTTGGGTATTTTATTTGTTCCGCAAAGCCCTAAGATTAGCCCATCTTTGGACTTGTTGGACTCACGGTGACTAAGCCGTCGGCCTTCTGAACGACACTATAATAAAATTTATAGGGCCTTCTGGATAAAACTTTCAGATTGGCAGATGGCTCAGTGAGTGCGAGCCTCGCAACCTTTGTTAATGCGATGTCTAAGAAAGCAAGGTG
>QNER01001339.1 GCA_003646175.1 Candidatus Parabeggiatoa sp. nov. 1 | reverse complement strand
TGGAAGCTGGACTTAAATACACGGGACGTCAAGCAGAATTGATAGATTTCTTTCAACAATTAACCACCGTGAACTTAGCAGGGCGACTTGTTATTGCTGGTGCTTCAATACTAGAACGAGTCAATATAACTGATCCACAATTTGAATATGAATTGCAAAGCTTTTTGCGAGAACAGTTAGAAATACCCCATTACCTGATTAATGAAACTTATCGCTTTGTGTTTCGTTCAGTAAAAGCCTCCCAAGAAAGTATTTCTGACAGTTTGCGCCGCAGACTCAAACGGTGGGCACAAACTAAACATACTCATTGTTATTTATGTGGGGTTGCTCTCGACTTTGATGACACTGACTCGCATCACAGTTTTACTTGTGAACATATTTGGCCGCGATCTTATGGTGGTAATAGCATAGAAGAAAATCTACTGCCCGCTTGTCAGTCTTGCAATAGCAGTAAAAAAGGCAATTACGCAACTTGGGTTATGCCGGCAATTCAGTCATTGATTATGGGTTTTAATCCCGCTTCACAAAGACTTCAAGAAATTGAAGGTTGCTATAAATTTGCTTTACATTATAAAATGGCCCAAAAACTGGCTACTCAAAAACATTTAAGCCTGAAACGCGCTTTCTTAAAAATTGGTGCGTGGACAGAAGTTCGGGTTTCTCATCCTGATGATGTGGCCGATTTCTTCAATCTCGAAAACTACGCACCTCACCCTGCTTTACATTTATAGGATATCACTATGGCATCATACCAATACCCCTGTTTGCTTTATCATCAACGTCAAGAGGTGGAAAATACGCCAACCTTTTGCCTTTTTCATGCCCCCGTGACACAAATCTTAGAATGGGCTGATATTAAACGTTTAGAAGAAGAAGCGGGCGCGCCCCAACGCCGAACCAGTCCAGCAAAAGTCACTGCCATTCAGCATTTCTTAACCCAAGAACCAAGAAACACGATTCCTACGTCAGTCATCATCACGCTTGATTTACCGGAGAGTCAGGTTAAACCTTTAAGCTTGAATGACGATGATCCAAAAAGTGATGATTTAGGTTTATTAGCATTTGAACTGAGCCAAAATGCTGAAAAACCCGGCCTTATCATTGATGGGCAGCACCGCTTATTGGGAATGCAACAGGTTAATCCGCAATTCAATGTGAATGTTGTGGCCCTTCTGAATGCAGATGATACGGAGAAAGCATTTCAATTTTTAGTCATTAATAACAAAATCTCTCCAGTCTCAAAAGATCATATTCGCGCTCTCGCGCTACATTACGAGAAACAAGAATTAGACAATCGCTTAAAAACGGCGCGGTTGCAGCTTGATCCGAATGTTGGGTTTGTTGGATTGGTTGATTCTGAAGAAACGAGCCCCTTTAAAGGCATTATTTCTTGGCCCACTAATCCAGAAAAACAAAGGATTGTTCCCCCATCAGCCATAGAAGCCTCAATCAATTACATTCAACAACAAAAGGTAAAACAATTTGAAAGCGATGATGTTTTGCTCGCGTTTTTCTACGCCATTTGGCAAACAATTAAAACGCAATGGTTATCACTCTGGCATAAAGAGTCTAAATTGCTCAAAAAAATGGGCGTTCTTGCTTTAACCCAGTATATGACGGATGCTTTGGTGGCTTCCTATGATTGGGGACAATTAGATATTTCTGATCCACAGCAAATTGAAAAGCAAGTCAAAAAGCTACTGAGTTATCAAGCAAAAATGTTTTGGGAAGTCTCGTGGGAGCCAAGCAGTTATGATACTAAATCGGGCCGCGCGCTTATCGTTGAATCATTGGTACAAATATCAAGAAACCTACGAGCAGATGATTTGTGGTATGCCGATGTTAAAATTGTAGATGTCACCCAGTTAGAGACAATGGTAAAAGAATAAAAGGGTGATCTGATCATTGTAGCGTTCCTCCACTATTTATAGCATTTTCCTTTTGCGTGAACCGAAGGTCAGCGAAGCTAAAGACATCATTTTGTAGGGGCAAGCCCTTGTGGTTGCCTTTTTTATTTTAACTGATTAGGGATTATTGGTCACATGGCTACGATTTCTTCTTTTTGCCAAGAATGTGGTAAAGCCGTTCAACTACATGTTGGTCAATCAATAGATGTTAGCGAATTGGTTTGGCACAGTGGTTATTCTTGTGATTGTGGTACACAAATTCAGATGGATGATACCGGTGTACCACCAGATGAGATTAGATATGAAATCATTAAAGCAGAAGGATTATGGCACCTGAGTATACATGAGGAAGGTAAACAACGTTTGATAGCAGCAAAAGAGATTAGGACTGCCTTACATCTTCCTTTTTCTGATCTCAAAGCCATTCTAAAAAGCATTCCAGGGCGATTAAAGTCAGGAACCAAAGCGGAGATGGAATGGCTTAAAAAATGCCTGTCAAATAAGGGAATAAACGTAGAAATTGTTCTGGAACAAGAAAATAAACATTCAAGCATTCCAAGCTGGGAACAGTTATAGATACCCTATTACCTGATTAATGAAACT
>QNER01001338.1 GCA_003646175.1 Candidatus Parabeggiatoa sp. nov. 1 | reverse complement strand
GTCCTGTTCCAGTCGTGATAATATTCAAACGGATACTATCCCGGCAAGGGATAGCATCCGTCAAATCACTACATGTTTAGGACTACCCACAGCCCGTACTGCTTGTTCAGCCCAGTTCCGTTGCTCATATTCTGACATTCCTTGTCTCAAGAGATCTTGTATAGAAAGCTTCATTGTCACTATTTTGCGAGAGGGATTGTAACGCAGGAACCCGGTGTGGCAGGCTTCTGCCAATGCTTCATCCCACGCGGCAAAATCATTAGCAATTGGTTGAAAATGTCCCCCTAAGTCCTTGATTCCCTCCTTTAAAATTTCCTCTGGCATGTTCTCCGAATAAAGAAAGGCACACAGACGCAATAAATCCGCAGATGCGGGATTGACTTGTTCAGTATCAGTCAAAGAAATCGCAAAATCACTTGCGACAGTATCGTGGTTTTTTTTAGTAGTTTTCTTCGACATTATTCACCCTGTGTTTGCTGTATTCAAATATGAAGCAATTGAAAAAGTGCTTCTCTGTTCTGCTTATCTTTCAAGACTTCTTCCATAGTGAACCAATAATTAATCGCGTTTTGATTAATCTGCAAATCATTTATAGATTGCGCTGTCATGGAAACACTTTGTAAGATGAGAATGGTTATGGCATCTGGATTCTCTTCTTTCGCTCGTATCAGGCTTTTGATGGTTGCCCCAATTCGTTCCAAAACCGCAGCTTTGTCTATGCCACCTTTAATTTCAATAGCAGTAACGATTTTGCCATCTTGATAAAATCCAATATCAGGTTCATCAGAAAAAGTAATTATTCTGTCATCATTTAATGATAAACTAAAGTCATTTTCAGAAACAATCAAATGCTTTTCACGTAGTCGGTGTAGGATGATATTTCTGATAACACTTTCAATTTTGTCGCCTTTATTATTTTGCCATGAACCCTGAGCTTGTGAACCTGCAGCCATGCCACGCCATATATCAAATTCACGGGCATCTATTTCCTCATCAGATTCAATGAGTATGCTAATAATTTTATTCAGATGCTGAGCAATGGCATTAGCAGCCTTTGGTTCGGGTGTATTGCCATCTTCATAGCGTTTGCTTGATAGTCCCACTTGATTCATAGATTTTTGAGACACCATTGCTAACATTCTATAGTAACTGACTGCATACCAAATGTTTTGTAGAATATCAGGGTGAGCAAAAATCACAACTGGCTTGATGCCACGATGAATAACTTTATTCCAGGCTTTTTGAGAAATGCTCAATTCGTCGATGTTCCACACGAGCGTTTCTCCTTTCACTTGCTCAATTTGATGACCATTCGTGAAGTTTTTGATGAAAAAATGTGCTTTTTGCCAGTTGATCTAAAGCCCAAGCTTCTTGTTTATGTGATGTCATCGCTTTCTCATTATAAGATGTCAAGGTTTTCTCCAAATAATAATACTTTTACGCAATGCTTCACGTCCAAATTTACCCATTTGTTGACTACTATTTCCCTTGCGTTGTGGCAACACATAGACAGCAATAGGTTCAAAACCCAAGCTTTCCGCCAAATGCGTACTCAACAAATCTACCGGGATTATTTCCCCTCCATAGCGCACATTGTCATTGACAAACGCAACATAAGCTTTGCTTTGAATTGTCAGAAAAAATTCTGCAAACACAAAAGTTAATTCAGTAAAATACTGTTCAACCATCGTTAAAACACCCTTATTATTCATTTCACCACGCTGCCATCTTATTTGTAAAGCATGGTTAATTTCTCTAAAAACGGCATTATTTTGTACCACACTCAAAATGTGTTGATATCTCGCGTTTTGCCCCAGAGCGCGATAGTGATTTTCCAACAGACTCAATTTGGAACTATTTTCAACTGTACAGGACAACAAATTTTGTCGCAAGTCACGAAGCGTTTGTGTCGTGTTCAAATAAGCCATTTCTAAGGCATACGTTCTTGTGTAGTCATACCGATTACAGTAAGGCGGTGATGTAATAACCCCGGCAAACTCAATAATGTATTACCTTTTATCAATGTTTGATGACTTTGACGTAACGGAAAAGTCTGCAATTTGGTAATGTCAGTAATAACAGTACTAAAAGCACGCAACAAGACTTCTTTAACCGTCGGGATTGGGCCAAAATCTATTTTCTTAGCTGGTTTCTTTCCTTGAGCAATACGATTTTGCACTTTGGCTGAGCGATAATCCCATCTCAAATATTGTCCATCTTTTCTCGTATAACTGACTTCTTCAAGAATACTGGTGAGCAGTAATTGGCACAGCGTTTTTTCAGGTTCACGAATATTTAACTGTTTAAACCAATGCGTGTAAAACATCACATCGCGCTCATTTTGTGGAGGAAATGCACCCTCTGTGATACTGAGATGACTAAATTGAGTATGTAAATCAACAGGTTGACTATCAACCAGTTGGCGATAAATGTGTTTCAACATTTCAATGTCATACTGCCAAGTGCTTGATTTGGCTTCCCAAGCGAGATGACAGAGAGGAAGTAACTCT
>QNER01001337.1 GCA_003646175.1 Candidatus Parabeggiatoa sp. nov. 1 | reverse complement strand
TTGGTCAAGTGCTAAATGGGTATTTGAGTCAATCAAATAACCTGATAGCTTGTAGGCTGGGCTGACGAAAGGAAGCCCGTAATAAAATGGGTCAGACTCAAATTAAATCTGGCCCAATTCAAACTCAACAAATGCCCTAAATAATTGGGGTCAGAGTAAAATTAATTCTAACTAATCCTTGCTCTCTGACCTATCTATCGGCAGGAGAAGAGAGGTGTTATCCTGATGAAACGCTCCACCCTTCTGCGCTGCTTAGTCCAAGTAGCGACGGGCGGGTGGAACGATGGATAACCAAGCGTTGGAGCGGACAATTTACGTCCATGTTAAATGCCGCTCAACTTGTGGATTAGTTTTATAAAAGGAAACTAAAATGGGCGATGATGCAGAATATTATATAGAACAATTAGAACAAGAAGCACGGGAAGAACAAGCACGAATAGAGCTAGAACAATATCGGTCACTACGTAGATTTTGTTATGTTACAGATTATAATCAAGATACTCCAGAAGTTATATTTGATTGGAGTCCAAGAGGAGGAATAGATTGGTTATTTAAATTGCATAATATTTATAATATTGGTAAATCTGTATATTATGCACAGTATGAGGAGGAAGATGGATTTATTGATGGAAACAAATTTAGGAAAGTTTTAGAAGCCGATGAAGCTGATTTAGAAGTTTTACTAGTTTCTCGGCATGAATTAAAAAAAATGACCGAACAGATAGAAAATGTTGGTGTCAATTATTTTGAAAAAAACGTTTTTTCAGGGATAATTCAGTCTATGATTTGTGTCATGGCTTCAAAACCAAATGTTGAAGAATTTACTTTTATACTTGAGTGTTAATAATTGGAGGCAGAGTAAAATTAATTCTAACTAATCCTTGCTCTCCGTCGTGCCAAGCTAAATCAGAAATCTTGGAATTAATTGGTAAAATTATGAAATCGATTATTATTACCCAATGGGTGAGAGGTAAGTTACCTCAATTCCCATCTAACTTACAGCCTAACCAGCCGGTTAGTAGTAAGCGTAGGGTGGGTAGAGCGACTTCTGTAACCACCATTTCGTTATAAATCATTTTGTTACCAACAATTTTTTTTCTATTTACTTTGTGCTGCCTTGTGGTGGGTGCTTTGAGTTCTACCCACCCTTCGCTATCTAACCCTCATTCGTAAGGAGAGAAGCTATGTTATGGCAAGATATTAGGGAAAAACATCCAAAAAAATGGCTGGTGATAGAAGCAAAAAAATTCCACCAAACAGATGATAAATTCGTAATAGAAGATTTAGAAGTGCTTGATATTTTTGACAAGTCTTTTGATGCTTACGATGAATACCGAAAATGACATAGAAAAAACCCTAGCAAGGAGTTTTTATTTGCGAACACTGAAATGCCCATCTTGGAAATTCCGACAACCCGATGGATGGGAGTCAGAGCTTGATAAATTTTGAACTGCGAAATAAATTACACTAAGGATCCTGTTAAAATCTCAGCGACAAGAGAACTACAAGTGGTGTTTAATGTGTTGAATTGGGTATTCGATAAAGCGAATACTTGTAAATAAATCAAGCAAGCATACGGCAGGGTATTGAAATATGAAAAAATTTGTGTTTAGCATCATGGTATTATTTTCAGCGGCTTCTTTTAACGCATTTGCTTGTAGCTGCGCGCCCGCTCCGTATTTTTTAAAAGCAACAACGAGCATTCACGTTCATGCTGCTTTGCATATCAAAGTACTAAAGAATAATGATGATGGCAGCATTGATGCGCAGGTGCTTGAAGTCTTCAAAGGTGAGCTGGATGTTTCTCAAATCAAAGTTTGGGGAAATAATCTTTGCGGCCCGAGCCTAATAAGGTTTGACAAGGGGACTGAGTGGATTATGCCATTATCCAAGAAGCTCAATGAGCAAAATCAATATATTCATGTGGCGTGCCTATACTCTCTGCCAGTCGAAAATTTGAGCATCACGGGATTCATTAGCGACCATTCCGAACAAACTTACACCTTGGAATCTTTTAAAGAGTTATGGAATCTCTATTACAGCGCATTGCAGGTCGGTCGGGAACAATGCACAACCGCTGCTTCAGGCGACATCTCCGGCATATGGGCTGGTACTGTAAATAGTAACTGGAATGGCCCTGATGCAAATTCTGAAGATAAAATTTATCTGTCAATACGCCAAACGACAGATAATCTAATTGTAATCATTTTATCTTCTGTTGAAGCAACAAAAGATTTATTTTCATCAACTTATTTGGGAGAGAATATTACCAAGCTAGAATCAATTGGCGTCAATGCATACTTCCCGGATTTCAATCCGATTAAACAGTCATTAAGTTACATAAATACTTCTTTACCTATACGGATAAATATACATGAGGGTGGTCAATCCGGCCTTGTTCACGTACTTTGCGATACCTGCAGTATAAGTTCAGTGATTGTAATACAGAAAATACTATAGAGTCGTGTTTTAATAATCGAAATAATTGGGGTCAGAGTAAAATTAATTCTAACT
>QNER01001336.1 GCA_003646175.1 Candidatus Parabeggiatoa sp. nov. 1 | reverse complement strand
TCATGGGCGACGGCCGGGTAGGCCTTCTAAAATCACTAATTTTCATAAGCGCAAATCCACTCGCTCCTATTATCCTCCGTTTGGCAATGGTAGAGAACAATGGGTTGCTATGGCACCGTTGGTAAAACAACTTGATAGCGAACCACCCGCAAAACCCGACTCAAGTAAAGTCGTCAAAGTCCTAACCGGCGAGGCATCCTATTATGCAGATAGCCTACATGGTAGGCGGACCGCAAGTGGTGAGTTATATGACAAAAACAAATTAACCGCAGCCCACCGGACATTACCTTTTGGCACTCGTGCCAGAGTCACCTATCTAAAAACTGGCAAGTCGGTGGAAGTTGTGATTAATGATCGCGGCCCTTACCACAAAAAGAGGATTATTGATCTGTCGCGGAAAGCTGCCAAAAAGATTGGTTTAATCAGAGCCGGGCATGGTAAAGTGAAAGTAGAGATTCTGGAGTAAAGGTCATTTTAACCGTCCAAATACTTCGCCAAAGGATTTTGAACAGGATTAAACGGATTAAAGGATTGACAGGATTAATTTATAAGGAGTACAAGGCAAACCTTGTACGAAATCTGGTGTTATTTGGAGTATAAGGCGAACCTTGTACGAAAAAACTTTGTTCTGATTGAGTTATAAACCTTCAAGGTTTTGGAAACCTTGAAGGTTTTGCCCGATTTTATCTTGAACTTTGCGACTTCTGTCAGAATGCGAAGGGTTTTGAAATCCTGTTAATCTCTTAATCCCATAAATCCTGTTCAAAAATTTAAAACGGATACTATCCCTAAGAAGGGATAGCATCCGTAAAATACGACTTAACTGATAACTGATAACTGACAAATATGTTTACTGGTATTGTACAAGCTTACGTCGAAGTCTCAAAAGTCGTCAAAAAAACTGAATTAACCAGCTTTACGCTTACTTTTCCAACCGATTTGCTAAAGGGGTTAAAGCAAGGCGCGAGTGTTGCCATTGACGGCGTGTGTTTTACGGCTACCAAAATTGACGACAAACAGGTTTCTTTTGATGCCATGAAAGAAACGTTGCAACGGACGACTATTGGTAATATAAAAGAAGAAAAGTACGTCAATATTGAACGTTCTTTCAAAATCGGCGATGAAGTGGGAGGACACATCGTCTCCGGACATGTGCATGGCATGGCAGAAATCATGGGTGTTGATACTTCAATACCAAATAACCACATCATCACATTTAAAGTGCCTCATTACCTGATGAAATATATTTTTCCAAAAGGGTATGTGGCGTTAAATGGCGTGAGCCTCACCACTGTCGATGTCAATAAAACGGATAATACCTTGACGGTTTATTTGATACCTGAAACGCTGAAACAAACCACTTTTGGGATCAAAGAAACCGGTGAATTGGTTAATATTGAAATAGATACTCAAACTCAAACGATTGTCGATACAGTAGAAAGAGTCCTTGCAGAAAAAAATATTTCTTGTTAGGGCGGCCGTTCGCTAATAACAAATAGCGAATATCCGGCAACTAATGGCCTGTTCCGATTATATTTCAATAAGTTACTGATGTTACGCACATTGCTTGCAGAAGTCATGAGTTGTGCAATAAAGCGGAAGTTCCATACCATGATGATGTTTGGTGAAAGGGCAACCACAAGGGATTGCCCCTACATTGAGAGATTGTAGGGGCAATCCTTTCGAGGCTAAAGTTTTTGCTCGCAAAAACTTTAGCCTCGAATATGGTTGCCCCTTATGATTCATTTTGAATTTTTTTCATGACGCACGGTACGTGAGGACGTTTGTTGAAATGAGTTAAAATTTATAATGAGAGCTTCTTAACTTGACAATTCGTACAAGGTTCGCCTTGTACTCCTGATATTAAATTAATTCGATGCCTTATATTTTTATGCACAAAAACTGGCATCTACACTCCATTTTTTCCAAAAAACTAAGTGTTTGCCAAAAATTTGAGCTGTGTCTGGGATTTTTATGGTTGTTTTTTAGTAACTACTCAGCCCTGAAAGGGCGCTTTATTAAAGCCCAGGGCAGCGCCCTGGGAACATCATAAACACCAGCACCTGGGGCGTTGCCCCAGGCTAGAATAATTCGCACACTTCGGTGCTGAGTAGTTACGTTTTTTAATGATGACGAACTAAAAAATGAATAATAAAATTGCTATTGTGCTTGGCTCGTTTCACAAGTCGAAAATAGAAGAAATGCTCTCAGAGGCTCGTGTAGCCGCAAAAGAATGTGATTTAAAAATTATCGCTGAGCAGTGGGTGCCAGGCTCCATGGAAAAACCCTTGGCGTTAAAAAGGTTACTCATGCGCGACGATATAAACGCAGCGGTGGCACTGGGCATTATTGAAAAAGGGGAAACGAAACATGGACTTGTTATGGGTGAAGCGTGACGACACGTTTTCTTAGAAACCTAAAGTAATTTAGGCCAATAGGAAGGATTCCAGAATATTAGGAATTACAATTATGTTATTTATAGGGATGAAAGGCTACCCTTGCTGTATTACTCAG
>QNER01001335.1 GCA_003646175.1 Candidatus Parabeggiatoa sp. nov. 1 | reverse complement strand
TTTAGTGGCCGCTGGCAATACGGCCTATCGCTATGATGCCGAGAATCAGCGCACGGCCGTCAGCGTAGACGGGCAAGAAACCCGCTATGTGATAAACTCCCTGCCCGTCTTGAGCCAAGTACTCGTCAGAACGCAACCCGACGGAACACAGACTTACTATGTCTATGGCTTAGGCCTGATTGGACAAGAAAAACAGGGCCAGTACCTCACTTATCACTTTGACTTCCGTGGTAGCACCGTTGCCTTGACAGATGAAACGGGGGCCATCGTTGAGCGATTCCAGTATTCGCCTTATGGCTTGTTGCTCAGTGGTGATGCGTCGATAACGCCGTTCTTGTTTAATGGCATGTACGGCGTGATGACCGATAGTAATGGCTTGTACTACATGCGGGCCCGTTACTATCACCGTGAAATACGGCGGTTTGTCAATCAGGATATCCTGTTGGGGGATATCTTTGAAGGGCAGACGCTGAATCGGTATGCTTATGTGACGGGGCAGCCGGTGAGTTTTGTTGATCCGTTTGGGTTAAAAACGACTGTTATTATTACCACTGATTATTATTGGCTTTTTTGGATTATTCCACTCAAAATAGGTTCACACGCAGCCGTAATGATAGATAACTTAGGTGATCCTATTTTATATGATCCAGCGGGGAGCTATATACCGAGCCAAGCATGGAAAACAATACCGCGCGAGACATTGGGAGATGTATTCCAAAGTGGGGAATTTGCATTTCCTTTTGATCTTGATCTTCAGGAATATTTGGAATATCACACAAAAAGTGGTTCTAGAATCGCATTACTTTTTTTTCCAACCACACCAGAAGAAGAGCAAGAACTTGCCAAAAGAATAAGGGACAGCTCCCATAGAACGCCGGAACTTTATTGTACAATAGCTGTATCAAATGTTCTTGATGGAATAGGTCCCTTCAAAGATTTAGGGATATTCGTGCGGCCAGGTTCCCTATATGATGAATTACTTGATAGAGCAAGAAAAAGATAATACTCTAGGTGGTTGTCCTCTATAAGTAGTGATTTTGGTTTGAGTCATCATTTACGACGAGGATAATTTTTGGCCGGACTGGGTTTGCAATCCTGTCCGTAACCGACAAGCTTATATCGGTAATGGAAACGTGTATCAAAGGTTGCAAACCTTTGAAGCTCAAGATTGTCGAAACGATGACTAACATGATTTTGGAAAAGCATTAGACAACTCCAAAAAATTAATATACCACCAATGGTGTAACTAACCATAAGAGATTGTTTCTACATGCCACCTTCATTGTAGCGCAATCCCTTGTGGTTGCCCATTTTCTGGATAATTGAAGGGTACAAAACGGGTATATTATTATTTGAGAATTGCCTTATGCTAATCAAGCAAAAATTAAGTAATCCTGCATAAGTAGTGATATTATTGTCATAGTAAGCATAGAAGGAACGAATGTTCAAAAAAAATGAATATAGTTTTCTTACTTTTCAATAACTTATATTAACAAAATGGAAAGTTTTATACTTAGTGTTTGGAATTAATACCTTCTATGTCTGCCACTTTTATAATTATTAATTATTGCTAAATATAATCTTGTCATTACTGTGCAGGACTACCATTGTACTCAGATACTTATTTTATTGATTGTGGTAAGTTAATCCCAGTTAAGGAAAAATGGTTTTATCTTATGATAATGATGATGTGTAAAAAACTAAGGTTGCTCATTTTTAAACTTATCAAAGCATTGCTATTAATCATTTTGGTAATAGTTGCTAGTTTCAAGTATTTTGAAATGAGATATTTTAAGCCATATCTTCCTTATATAGAAGAAATGTACAATCAGGCAAAAAGAGAAGAAAGTGTTACTGAAATGGTAAAAGAGGTTATCTTCTGTTTAGAAACTGAAACTTTTGATTATTTTGATTATTATGAAAGTAGCCCTTATAGTTATATAGCAGGTGTTGTGGCCATCCATCTTGTTGAGAGATTTGTTGAATATAAAAAGGCAAGTGAGTGGCACTTTTACAATGTGTTATGGACTATATTGCTAATACATCACTTCGATAAGGAAAAGCTTTTTATACTTTACCTACATTTGATACGTTTCGAGCGTGGTTTTGGTCTCGCTAATTCGGCTCAATATTATTTTAAAAAGAAAATTTCTCAATTGACTGTAGAAGAAGTTGTTATGTTATTGGGTATAGCTAGATCACCCACAATGTATTCACCCTTTTCGCATCCTGAAAATGCTAAGAAAATTCAAAGTAGACTTATGCAAAAGTTAAAAGAATCAAATTGCTTTCCTCTCGTTGCCACCGAGTAAGCTAACCGCGTTACCTAAATACACGGATTCGCAACACAACACGTTGCAATATGCCTACGATGAAGTCGGCAACTTGGTCACACTGACTTATCCCGACGGCAAACAAGTGCATTACGACTACAATGCCGCCAACCAACTCATCAAAGTCACCGACTGGGCCGGCCGTGAAACCCATTATGAGTACGACTTAAATAGTCGTTTAATC
>QNER01001334.1 GCA_003646175.1 Candidatus Parabeggiatoa sp. nov. 1 | reverse complement strand
GCGTAAATAATGATAATATCATCTGCGCCGTCTGCGAAATCAGGATTAGCCGCTATCGTCCCGGCCGATCCAAGTAACTGAGGTTCATAAGATTCAATCAACCGTAGCCCACTGCGATCATTGACTTGCTCAATGTACTCGCGCACTTGAGCGGCGAGGTGGTGCGTATTGATTAATGCCTCGCTGACATCGGCTTGGGCGATCTGCTCAATCCAATAGTCAAGCAATGGTCTCCCCGCAATGGGAACAAGGCACTTGCTAACATGATTGGTCAGTGGGCGCAGCCGGGTTCCAAGCCCAGCCGCTAGTAAAACAGCCTTTGTGCGGTTCATATTTTAGCCAGTTCTTGATGGAGTTTCTGCCCAACAATGTGGCCTATTGATATGTGCAAAGCTTCAATAATCCCATAGTTATAGTTGGGTATATTAATATGCATATCCGCCAATTGTTTGAGCTTGCCACCGTCAAAGCCGGTCAACGCGACGACAAAGGGTTGGTTAGCTTTGCTTCAAGCATATTTGGCGAATGACCAGAGCCACTGATTGCCACTGCTATGTCCCTGGGGCTGGCGTAGGAGGCTAACTGGTAGCGGAAAATATCCTGATATGAAATATTGTTAGTTAATGTAGTGAGCAGACCGGTATTGTCCGTTAAACTTCTGGCTTGCAATCCTCTTAAACCACAGGCTCAAAGGTCATAACGAGTTCCAACACAACAAAATGACCGGCCGTGTGGGCACTCCCGCCATTGCCGAACACCTGTGCTTTTAACAGTCTATCAACAAACGCATCAACAATGCTATAGTTAATCGCGTTAAGCACACGCGCCATGGCATCAAAATAATCCTTTGCTGACTTGCATAAGGTTCTGGCCATTTCCCTCTAACGTTTAGCAGCCTGACACAAATTCTTTATACTCTTAGTATACGGTAATTGATTTGACGAGTGAGTGTTCTCAGGATTGAGAATAATATCAAGACTTTTTTCATTATAAACAATGGTACCATTTTGCAAACGATAGCCAAAGAAAAAACGTATAAAACCGGGCAACTGCAATTGCCCCGTGTACATCTGCACTGAGTGTTCCGGCTCCAAAAGAATATTTTCTTGGAAAGCCTTCAAGTTTGCCATGTTTCCGTCCCACGGTTCAACAACGGTACCCTTTTTGCCCAACACGTAAAATTGTTCATCTTCGGCTTCAATATAGGGTTTATGAGCAGCAACCACTAGAATATCAGCCCGTTTATCAACATGGGCATGGTCAACGGTTATATTACCACGAATATCGATTTTGTCAGGTACACATTGGGTGACAATTTGTTCATAAGGACCACAATTGACAGAAATGCCCCCGGTAAATTGGGTACTGGTATTGACCAAAGAATCATCTTGCGGGTTAATAGCAACGGCTTTTCCTTGGGCAATGGTACCCGTTGCGTAGGCTTGGAAATTGTCAAACACGAGTTGCGTGGTTTCATGTGCAAACGGATAGGTGGCAAAGTAAATGCCAACCGCTTGTACATCTTCAAAATGGTGTTCTACAAAGGTGGCCTTTGTCGGTTTGAATTCTATTTGATTAATTTCGTCAAGAAGTTTATCACTTTTTTCTTGATAAAGTTGCGTTTCGGATTCAGTCGCTTTTTTAGGATTGAACGCCATCTGTTCAAGTTCTTCAAAAAGCGTTTGAATTTGGTCTTCGCCAGAAAATGGTGTGTAAATAGCCCAACGTGAATTCAAAGGATTCAATTCAACAATGGCACCCATTTTCCCTTTTCCAAGATCATTGACATTGATGCCTTTCTCGCCAACCCAGAATAGATCATCATTCTCATCATATATCGCCTTGGTTTGGCCTTCGCTGATCCATAATTGGTTGCCATCTTGCACAACAAATCGGCTTTCTTCGACATTTTTGCGAAAGCGTGTCACGTCAACGGAGAGTTTACTGATCTTATCGAAAGTGATTTTTTCGGCCGTGCCCCCCCCATTAATGAAGTCTTCCTTTTTCCATAAGAAAACCGATGTAAAGTTGACTTCAGCCTTTTTAGTTTTTTGAAACTTATCAGAGATGGGACAACATTCCCCCCCATCATTCACAATCATAACCGTCATGTCGCCCCAAGATGTTCCAAATCCCTCACTACTCCACGCTCGCCCTGTGTCATGGGGAGAATTTGTTGAGTAAGAACACGGCCTACCGCCCTCAGTAGGCTGAACGGTAGACTGCTGAATGCCGCGGAAGAAGGGGATTTTGTTACCTTTGCGATCCTTTTCGGTAATGTGTGAGACATTGGTAAAACGGGCAACTATCCCGCCGTAAAACTGAGCACTGGGGTAATCGACGCGATATCTATGCTGTTGCTTGCCTGTATCACGGTATAATGCCGGATTAAGGGGATCATTTAAACCAAATCCATACCAAATCAAAGCATCATTGTACACACTGTCATCATTAACATCTTGATATTGAATTGAATGTTTCCCTTGATACCCGCCAGGCAGAAGTTTCCCGTGGAGTGG
>QNER01001333.1 GCA_003646175.1 Candidatus Parabeggiatoa sp. nov. 1 | reverse complement strand
TTTTGGCGATAGTATCACTTTTGCACTTTAAAATCCTTAATAGGCTTGCCCGTCAATTTTAACGAATAAAAACCAACCGTTAAATTGACAACCCCTTATTTTCGGACAACTCTAATCAGTCAAGAATTTCGTTATAATAAGTAACGTTATTGTTTGAGTGATACTATCGCAAAAAAAGCGATAGCATCACGGCTTGAACACTTTTTGGTCATGTACATAGATTATCAACAGAAAACGGTAGAGTCAGCATTATTATATACAATCCTTGTAGTTGTTGGAGAACTCAAAAATGTCCAAAATCACCACCCTAATCATCAGCTTACTCGCGCTCCAAAGCGTTCAAGCTGTTGAAATTGAACACCGTTTAGCGTTAATCATCGGCAACGCCGCCTATCGCAGTGATGCGGCGTTGACAAACCCGGTGCATGACGCGCAAGATTTGGCGGATGCGTTGCGCGATTTACAGTTTCGCGTGCAGCTTGAACAAAACTTGACGTATGCCGAAATGGACAGCGCGATTAAACAGTTTGGCAAACAGTTACGGGCCGCGCCGGGTTTGGGATTTTTCTATTATGCCGGGCATGGGATGCAATTGGGCGCGGAAAATTATTTAATTCCGATCGGTGGCGAAAAAGCGTTGTTTGAACCCCATTATGATGTGGATAAAAATACCATCAAAGCCAGCGATATCTTAACAACCCTAGAAAAGGCTGCCAATGCGGTGAATGTGATTATTTTAGATGCGTGTCGTGATAATCCTTTTGCCAGCAGAGGCCAGTCGCGCCGCCCAATACCGCCGGGACTACAAATGATAGATGTTTCCGGCAGTGCGTTGATTGCGTTTGCGGCGAAACCGGGCAAAGTCGCGTTAGATGGCAAAAGCAAACGTAACAGTCCTTATGCGGCTTCGCTGATTAAACAGGTAAAGGAGAATCCCAATGCGTCGCTGCTACAATTGTTCACTAAAGTCCGTGCGGATGTGTTTGAAAAAACCGAAGGTTTACAAGCCCCGGGTTTTTATTCGGAGTTAAATCGGGATTATTGTTTGGCGAGCGCGTGTCCAACCGACAACCGTGGGGTGGATTTAAGCGCGTTAGTGCAACAAGTGGCGCAGTTGTGGCAACCATTCTTGGCAGCGGTGATCGCAATGGGGGTGCTATGGTTGGGATGGCGACGGCGTTGGGTAGGCGCGCTGGTTGCGGCGTTTGCAGAATATCGTGCGACGAAAATTGAGCAGAGAAGGCAAGCTGAAATCAAACAAAGAAAACAAGCTGAAATAGAACGAAGAAGGGAAACTCAAATTGAACGGAGAAGGCAAGCTGAAATTGAACGGAGAAGGCAAGCTGAAATTGAACGGAGAAGGCAAGCTGAAATTCAAGCTGAAATTGAACAAAAAAGGCAAGCTGGAATTGCTCGCCAAAAGAAGGCGGAAGAAAAACGTCAAAAAGAAGCTAAATACGGCAAATTGTTTGAATTTGAAACCGTCACTGTTAACGCCAAAGGACAAATCATCCACCGCAAACCACAACAAGCCCGTTATCAAACCGAAGACTTGGGCAATGGTGTCACATTAGAGATGGTTTATATCCCCGGCGGTACCTTTATGATGGGTTCACCTGACAATGAAGGATATGACGATGAAAAACCACAGCATCAAGTCACTGTCAAACCCTTCTTTATGGGTAAATACGAAGTCACGCAAGCCCAATGGCAAGCGGTGATGGGTAACAATCCCTCCTATTTTAACGGCGACAATCGTCCAGTAGAAACCATTTCGTGGGAAGACGCGGTAGCATTTTGCCAACGTTTGTCTAACATGACGGGCAAAACCTATCGTTTAGCCAGTGAAGCCGAATGGGAGTATGCGGCACGCGCTGGTACCACGACACCGTTTTATTTTGGCGAAACCATTACCACTGATTTGGCGAACTACGATGGTGATTATACCTACGCTTCTGAGCCAAAAGGTGTTTATCGTAGCAAGACAACTGAGGTGGGTATTTTTCCCCCGAACGGGTTTGGATTGTATGATATGCACGGCAACGTTTGGGAATGGTGTGCGGATGCTTGGCATGATAATTATGAAGGTGCGCCTGCGGATGGCAGTGTATGGAAAGCAGGTGATAGCAGCCTTCGTGCGCTCCGCGGTGGTGCGTGGAACAACAGACCGGGGAGCGTGCGGACGGCGGACCGTAACAGGAGCTCGCATGACTACCGCTACGGCTACGTGGGGCTTCGCCTCGCCAGGCTCTTCTAACCCTTGAAATTTGGGCTTTTTAGCTTTTGCGGGGGGTCTGGGGGGCTTCCCCCCAGATCGATTTTTTTTTGGGGTATTCTTGACTTTTTTATAAGGGTATTAGGGTAATTGTTGTGATTGGGTTGAGTACAGCGGATTGACGGATTTGACGGATTTTTTTGGTACAAGGTTCGCCTTGTACTCCTGGTCAGATTCTCTAGTACAACGGATTTGACGGATTTTTTTGGTACAAGGTTCGCCTTGTACTCCTGGTCAGATTCTC
>QNER01001332.1 GCA_003646175.1 Candidatus Parabeggiatoa sp. nov. 1 | reverse complement strand
AGCTGTTGGCTGTAATTTTCTTAAAATTTAATTTATATTTAGCCAATACCGGAAGCAAGGTAGTTCGCTTTGCACACCGGTAAATACCTTAAAACTATTATGCAATCGACACCGTTGACTCGAAATAGACTGATTTATGCTTTGATGGTAGTTATCACGTTAGGGCTTGCCCTGGGTTCACGCGAAATTCCAGATTTGCTACCGGAGTTTGTCGTCAAATATGCAGGCGATACAATTGGGGGCTTGATGGCTTTTCTTTTTATTGGCTTTCTGTTTCCATCACTTTCCATACTGAAAATAGCCGCTATCACACTGCTTTTAACATTCAGCGTTGAATTTAGCCAACTTTATCAAGCACCTTGGATTAACGAACTTCGCCGCAATCCCCTTGTCGCGTTACTCATTGGACGGGTTTTTGTGTGGAGCGATTTAGTGTGTTATTTTGTTGGCATTGCTACTGGCGTATTGGGGGAAATGGTTTGGAAAAAAATGGGTCATCAACAACCGGTTGAGTCATGAATAAATTTGTGGTAGTACAACGGATTAGGGGAATAAACGGATTTAATGGGGGATGAATTGGGTTTATTCGTTTATTTCGTTAATTCATTGTACTCACTCACCCTCAATAAACTACAGGGATTATTTATAAGAAAGGATTTAGTTTATGAAGGGATTTGATAACCGGTTTATTTTTGACATACTATAGGATTAATCCTTTCATAAGCAAATTATTTATAAAACGTGACTGTTTAGTACAATGGATTTAGTTCGTCCCCGGATTTATTGGAGAAATGGATTGGGTTTATTCGTTTATTTCGTTAATTCGTTGTACTACATTCCATGATTTGCTAATTGTTATCTTGACGTTTTTGCGACGAAAATAATCTCAGGAGTACAAGGCGACACTGACAAAGCTTCGCTTTGAACTCCATCACATCCGATAATTTGTGCTTCAGCACTTATCATTCGTTTCAGGCGAACTTTGTACTAAAAAACTTGGTTCTGATTGAAATGTGTTTGAGGCAAAAGTTTTTGCCTCAAACATTGTCAAGTTAATATACATTTTACCCATTCGGGGTATCGTTCGCGGGAAAATAGAAATGCGCCCGATGAAATCCGTTTATACCGTCAATCCGTGGTACTCAGGATGCACACTCATTACAACCAATTTCCCATCAAAATAAACGGTGCCCAATAATACGGATGGGCATACTTTTTTCCCTGAATAAACGACTGTTGTATTTGTTGCAAGGCTTTGGCTTTGCTCACCAGTTGTGTCGCACGTAATTGGTACATCTGTTGCATGAATAACCCGGTGCTGGTATCGGCGACTTTCCAAAGAGTTGCCAGTACACCTTTGGCACCCAAACGTTGTGCCAATACGCCAAAGCCTTCTACTTCTATGCCATTGGCACGGACACCCATTGCCGTATTGCAAGCTGACAGCGTCAATAAGTCAAGACTATTGAAATCATACGCTTCTCGAATTTGCGCTAAAGTCAATTTGTCGCCATTGCCTAATAATAAATAAGAGCTATATTGCGTCCCCGGTTCAAACACAAAATGGCTGGCAATGTGTAACACCGGATAACCTTCGTCTAAAACATCCAGCATGATTTTGGCATCAAACTGTTGATTCAAATACACTACGCCATCAAGCACGCCCTCTGTGTCATCCTCGCCTTGGCGCACAATACCATTCAGTTCGCTTACCACGGCTGGCAATGGATTAAACCCGGGTACGGCTTGACTCAGTCCTAAACCGGCTAATGTCCAGTTGTCTTTGGGTTGATCTTTTAAGTTGCTTTTCGCTGATTCGGTATAAATAACAGTAACATAGCGTTCGGCAACGAATTGTTGCCCATCAAACAAAGCTGCGATAGGCACATAACGCAAGGTGCCATCTAAAGACAGCATCAAAGTGGTGGCTTGTGCTTGTTTTAAATCGGCTTCTATCGGTTTAATGAGCCAATCATATAAGGTTTTGGCATCATCAAGCGTGTCTTTTTTGGGTTTTTTCCAACGTAATGACACAGGCCCTCTTAATGCTTTTTTTGATCCACGTTGCAGCTTACGACGGAAATCAAACACAGTCTGATTCAGTTCTTTTTCACCCACCGAAGCTTCACGCACCAATTGTATATCGGGGGTAGTCAGAAGAAGGTGTAATTTGTCCTCGGTTACCAAATAGTGTACCAGTACCACACCGTCACCCAATTGACGCAACGTGCCCTGTAACGGTTTAAGTTTATCTAGGTTTCTGGCTCCAATTTCTAACGCACGGCGTGAATCATCTTGTGCCAACGTTTTTGTCAATTCTTCAATATAAGCAAAAAAGGCTTGATTAGCGACTGTCTGATCAGCGCGTAATTGCTGACGACGAATTTCTTGGGCATCTGTTAGGCCGCCCTTAGCTTTTTGTCTGAGTTGTCCCAATTCCTGTCCTAACGCGGCTAATTGTTGACTGATTTCTTGATAACGTTGTGCCCAAGGTGCATCAAAAGCACTATAATCCAGTCGTGT
>QNER01001331.1 GCA_003646175.1 Candidatus Parabeggiatoa sp. nov. 1 | reverse complement strand
GTAATGGGAATAAACACTTTCCAGCCCAAACGCATGATTTGATCATAACGATAACGCGGAAAAGTAGCACGGATCCACAGGTAAAAAAACAAAAATATCGCTACTTTGGCAAGAAACCAATGTAAACCCGAATATGTCAGGTATCCTAACAAAGGCACTTCTTCTAATCCCATTCCTTGGAAAGGTGACAACCACCCACCTAAAAACATAATGGTAGCCAAAGCGGAAATTAAAATCATATTGGCATATTCTGCCATAAAAAATACGGCAAATAACATCCCGGAATATTCTACATGAAAACCAACAATTTCAGATTCACCTTCAGTCACGTCAAACGGGGCGCGGTTGGTTTCAGCTACGCCCGAAATAAAATAGACGATAAATAGCGGCAACAAGGGTAACCAAAACCAATGTAATAGACTACCGTTTTGGGCTGACACAATCTCACTCAAATTCAAACTCCCGGCTGCCATTAACACGCCGACTAAAGCAAAGCCCATTGCGATTTCGTAGGAGATAATTTGCGCGGCCGAGCGCAGTGAACCCAAAAACGCATATTTAGAATTTGAGGCCCATCCGGCGATAATAACGCCATACACGCCGATAGAAGTCATGGCGAGAATATATAACAAGCCGGCGTTAATATCAGCTAACACCCAACCGTCCGCAAAAGGCACTACCGCCCATGCTGCCAAAGCGGGAGCCATCGCCAATATGGGCGCAATTACAAATAAAAAACGGTTGCTGTTTGAAGGAATAATGATTTCCTTAAACATCAATTTCACAGCATCGGCTATCGGTTGCCCAAGCCCCCGCAGGTTTCGTATAACGGGCAAGATTGATAAATTGACCCGATTAGGCCCGATACGCACTTGCATGTAGCCAATGATTTTGCGTTCTGCATAAGTCAAATAGGCTACACACAGCATCAAAGGTGCAATGATGACAAATATTTTGGCGACAATAAAGAGTGTTTCCCACATTATAAAATGTTCCGTTATAAACTTGATGCCCAAGCTCTTATTCCATTTTTTTTATAAGTTAATTGCTGTTTCCCCCCTTTGGCAAACTAATCTTTACCCACAAGTCGGACTTTATAATTCGTGTTCGAGGCAAAAGTTTTTGCGGGCAAAAACGGTTGCCTCGAATTGTGAATAATTAATGGTGAATTGTTAATTAAAACAATGAGTCAACTATTAATGATGCCTTCGTTCACAATTCACAATTCACAATTCACCATTCACTATTTTCAATGACTTATCTACTTATGGGTAAAGATAAGTTTGGCAAAGGGGGATTAGGGAAAAATCTCCCCTTTCGTATGACAGGGGGAAAGCAAAAAACTTGAACATCAAATATAAATAATAAATAGTATAAGGGTCAACAAGATATTGAACCGCTTGTATCTGGGGGTAAAATGGGTAATGGGCTTACCACCTATCAGTTTTCAAATTCGAGGGCAGAAAATACACAACACCGCGTTTTGTATAATAATATAATAAAAATCCTATACTTATACTCTGTGGTGCTCTGTGGTGCTCTGTGTTCTCTGTGTTGAAAAATAGCCTTTTTTACAAACTAATAGGTTATTCTTCATACCTACTGATTCATTCATGGCTAAACCCCCATTATCCTTCTGCCCATTACCCATTTCAACATCATCTTGACCATTACATAAAAACTGTAGTGGTCAACAAGATATTGAACATTCATCATTCCTGCTACGGCTGAAATTCTGTATTTCTAGTTTCCGAATGACAAATATCATAATAGAGTTTATACCGATTTCACGTCACTCATTGATTTAATTGAAATTTGCATTGACACAAATGCCATAAAATCAAGCACTTAAGATTAAATCGGTATAATGTCTAATGTTCAACATCAATTTAGACCACTACAAATTTTACTAAAAACGATTCGGAAAACCATTTTTGCTATAGAAGCGCAGTCATCCGCGAAATTGGCGAAATCGGCGATAAAAAATCCTTTTATCCCGCCAATCCGTTGTACTCTTACTATAAATTAAGTTGCTGCACTGAGTTCAATTTGTCCATACCAAGCACCCAACTGTGCATGGGCAACTTGTCCCGCATAAATTAACACACCATCATCAGGGACGCGATCATCAATAACCACTGGCAAAGTCACGTTGGCACCGTTCTGTTTGACTTGGACTTTTTGGTCATCGCCCAAACTCAACTGAGCGGCAACATTGGTATTGATATGCACACGCTCGGTTATTTTAGCATCTATTGTGTGTTGCAATGCACCAGCACGACGCACTAAAGCATCTACTGAATAGATTGGCATTTCCGTAATACGTTGCAATCCCTTGGCGGGTTCGACAGTCAAGGTACTGGGTATTTGCCAAGCGGTTTTATTATTAGCCATTTTATCACCGACTTGTTGGCGCAATTCTTCGCGCACTTGGTCAGAGGCCGTATAATCAAATCCGTCAAGGTTAAATAGATTACCTAATACTCGTAAAATTTTCCACGCAGGACGTGCCTCGCCCGGGGG
>QNER01001330.1 GCA_003646175.1 Candidatus Parabeggiatoa sp. nov. 1 | reverse complement strand
GTGCGGCTATTTCAATATCCCACCATACAAAGTTTAGCGCAACATTTGGGTGAGCCTTCAAAAGAAGCCCCTAAGCCTGATTTACCACCCACAGCGACTCGCCCGCAAACCGCTAGAAAAACTTCCAACGATATAGCGATTATTGGTTTATCCTGCCGTTTCCCGGGTGCCACGGATGTTGAAGCATTTTGGCAAAACTTGCGAGACGGGGTTGAATCTATTTCCTTCTTTTCTGACGAAGAAATGGAGGTCCCTGATCGGACTGTGCTGACTTATCCCAACTATGTTAAAGCGGGTGCGGTTTTATCAGACATTGATCTATTTGACGCTTCTTTTTTTAACTATACACCCCGTGAAGCCGAACTGATGGATCCCCAACATCGTTTGTTTTTTGAATGCGCTTGGGAAGCATTAGAAAATGCTGGTTATAATTCTAGCATTTATAAAGGGTTAATAGGCGTTTATGCCGGTGCCGGAATGAGCACTTACTTGATTAACAATGTTCATTCTCACAGCAAGTTTTCCTCGGCTCGCACTTTCCTAGAATCATCAAATGTTCTTCAGGTAAGATTCGCCAATGGTTCAGATTTCCTGCCAACACGAGTTTCTTACAAACTGAATTTAACCGGGCCAAGTATTAATATTCAAACGGCTTGCTCAACTTCATTAGTGGCCGTTCATCTTGCTTGTCAAAGTTTACTGACTGGTGAATGTGATATGGCATTGGCCGGTGGCATCAGTATCACAGTGCCGCAAAAAGTGGGGTATTTGTACCAAGAAGACATGATTTGTTCGCCCGATGGGCATTGTCGGGCATTTGATGCGGGGGCTCAAGGTACCGTATTTGGGAGTGGGGGCGGTATTGTTGTCCTGAAGTTACTCAGTCAAGCCATTGAAGATGGCGATAATATCCACGCGGTTATAAAAGGTTCAGCCATTAACAATGATGGGGCTTTGAAAGTCGGCTATACTGCACCCAGTGTGGAAGGGCAAACCCAAGTGATATCAGAAGCCTTAGCGAGAGCAAACCTTGATGCAAGTACCATCACCTATGTCGAAGCGCACGGTACCGGGACTGGCATGGGCGACCCGATTGAAATCATGGCCCTTACCCAAGCCTTTCGTCAGGATACGCCAGAAAACGGCTTTTGTGCTGTTGGTTCCGTGAAAACGAATGTCGGCCATTTAATAGAAGCGTCTGGGATTAGTGGTTTGATTAAAACGGTACTGGCACTTAAACATAAGCAATTGCCACCGAGTCTGCACTTTAACCAACCCAATCCCAGCATTGATTTTGACAACAGCCCCTTTTATGTCAATACGGCCCTTTCAGAATGGAAAACCACCGGGATTTCCCGCCGAGCTGGTGTCAGCTCTTTTGGGATGGGGGGAACCAACGCTCATGTTGTGCTGGAAGAGGCACCCAAACCGGCTAAAACACCTCAACAAGACCAGCGTCCCTGGCATCTTTTGACACTTTCGGCTAAAAGTGTTCAAGCATTACAGGCATTAGCGCAGCGTTATGTTGGTTATCTGGACACTCATGCCGAGATTTCACTGGCTGATATGTGCTTCACAGCCAATACCGGACGCAAGCATTTTGAGCATCGTTTGACTGTCGTGACGAACACCACCCAACAACTTCGAGAACAATTGGTTGATGTTTCTCAATTAACAACCGGTGTCGTGAGTCGTCAAGCGCAACCCAAACAAATCGCTTTTCTATTCACTGGGCAAGGCTCACAATATGTCGGGATGGGACGACAACTTTATGAGACTCAACCCACTTTTCGCCAAGTACTTGATCGGTGTGACAACATTCTACGTGCTTATTTAGCAACGCCGCTACTGGCAGTGCTGTATCCAGACAATGAGTCTGCTAGTAGCATCGTGGATGAAACAGCCTACACACAACCGGCTTTATTTGCGGTGGAATATGCCCTTGCAAAATTATGGCAATCTTGGGGAATAGAACCTGATGTGGTGATGGGACATAGTGTCGGTGAATATGTGGCCGCTTGTATTGCTGGGGTTTTCAGCTTGGAAGATGGTCTGAAACTGATTGCAGAACGCAGTCGCCTCATGCAAGCCTTACCTCAAAATGGGGAAATGGTCTCAATAATGGCTTCTGAGGAAAAAGTTCAGAGCATCCTTCAATCGGTTGAAGACGTTTCTATTGCGGCGTTTAATGGGCCAAAAAGTATCGTGATTTCGGGGCAAAGCGAAGCCATTAACACCGTTTGTGCCACATTTAAAGCCGACGGTATCAAAACCAAGAAATTAGTCGTTTCCCATGCGTTCCATTCGCCCTTGATGGCACCCATGTTGGGTGAATTTGAACAGGTAGCCCGCCAAGTCAGTTTTTCGGCTCCACAGATAAAACTGATTTCTAACCTCACCGGTGAAGTTGCAACCGAGGAAGTCACCACGCCAACCTACTGGTGTCATCATATTTTAGAGCCAGTCCGGTTTGTCACAAGCATAAATACTTTGGCAAAACTGAATGTAGAAGTCTTGCTAGAAGTTGGC
>QNER01001329.1 GCA_003646175.1 Candidatus Parabeggiatoa sp. nov. 1 | reverse complement strand
TGACACCTTTAATCTTGATGTTATTTATCCACATAATAACATCACCTTTGCGGATCCCAGCATCGTATGCCGGTCCTTGTTTAACAACACGTCGTACCAATACCCCTCCTTTTAAAATATCCAGTTTATCCCGAACATCATCATCCAAGCCAATGACTGATAAGCCAAGGCGTTTGTTGGCTGCCGATTTACCACCTTGATTGGTGGTCGCCAATTTAATGTCATCTTCAGAAGGCAATTCAGCAATAGTGACATCAAATGTCACTTCGATGCCTTGGCGTATGACGGTTGTCGCAACCGTTGATCCCACTTTGGTGCTACCAACAATGGGTGGCAAATCGGCCGAGCGTTCTACGTGTTTTCCGTCAAAATTGATAATAATATCACCAACTTGAAAATCAGCCGCCGCCGCTGGGCTATCGGGTAGAACTTTGGCAATTAGGGCACCTTGGGGTTTTTCCATGCTGAATGATTTAGCCAAATCCCGAGTAACATCTTGAATTAGTACGCCCAGCCAGCCGCGTGAGACTTTGCCGTTGGCTTTCAATTGATCAACCACATTTTCCATCACATCCACCGGGATGGCAAACGACAAGCCCATAAACCCGCCCGTGCGGCTGTAAATTTGCGAGTTGACCCCGATAACTTCACCATCTAAGTTAAATAAGGGCCCCCCAGAGTTACCGGGATTAATCGCCACATCGGTTTGAATAAAAGGCACATAGTTGTCATTGGGCAAACTCCGGCCTTTTGCACTGACGATGCCCGCGGTGACTGAGTGCTCAAAGCCAAATGGTGAGCCTATCGCTAAAACCCACTCACCGACTTTCAGATTGCTTGAGGTCCCCAATTTGACCGTTGGTAGATCGGTGGCATCAACTTTCAGCAAGGCAATATCGCTACGTTTGTCTGTACCAACGAGTTCAGCAATAAATTCTCGGCGGTCCGTTAAACGCACAATGATTTCTTGGGCATCATCAATGACATGGTTGTTGGAGATGATGTAGCCATCACTTTCGATGATAAAACCCGATCCGAGTGAAGTTGAGGGACGATCTTCAAAGAATTCATACTGGTCATTATCAAAAAAGTGACGGAAAAAGTCGTGGAATGGGCTGTCTTCCGGCAATCCGGGAATGTCTCGGTAAATGCGTTTGTCTTTCGTCGTGTCGGTTTGTTTGGCAGTGGTACTGATATTGACCACCGCAGGGGCATAGTCTTCTACCAGTTTGGTAAAATCCGGTAATTCACGCGCCGAAAGTTGGGATGCCATCACCCCAACTATCAACCAAACCCCCAAGATAGCTCTTGATTCGTTAAGTTTCATGGTGACTCCTAAATTGGAAATTACGCAAAAGTTTTTCTAGTAAACTTTTGCCTCGAATGGGTAATAGGTAATAACGTCGAGTTCAGAGTTAAATCAATAGGTTATGTTATCGTGCTGAATATAAAGCGATTTTATTTTTTTTAAAGCTGACTATGACTATTTGTTGTGATGACGTTTTCTGTGGCCCTGATGAATCGATTAACTCGTCAAACCCAAAAAAATAGGTTTTTATAACTCATTAAAAAATAAAAACTTTATGATAATTTGAAATGAGAGTCCATTTTATAACTTATTGATATTAAAGTCGAACTCACGTTAATAGGGAATGGCTTTCGTTCTCTGTGAAAATGCTCAATTGGCGGTTAAAGTATTTTAGGCACAAATTTTTTAGCCACCAACCTATCGTTTTTCAGAAAAATAATTTCACAAACCATAACGGATAGCATCCCTCGAAGGGATGCATACCGTTACGTTATTATCGAAACATCTATAGCGCCCTGTCAACTTTGTTTTGACGGGTAAAATACTTGTAAAGGAGCCCAAACTTACTTAAGTTTGGACAGAAATCTTGGACTCCTTTTACCCGTCAATAGAACATTGACAAAGCACTATAGTGGTGGCAGGCATAGAAAGAACTAGAATAAGAAACCAAAATTCAGTCAATAAATATTTAACAATTATCTCTTAATGTAATGTTTGAAATTAGTATCTTCTATGCCCGCGATAACTATAGTTCCCAATACGAAATAGAACTAAGGCATTTAACCTATTATCCACGCAAACGTTTTTGCATCGCTCTCAAGGCGGGCAAAGATTTCACTTTACTATCATCTTAGCACACAAGAATGAAGTTTTAAGTATCACGGGTTGAGAGCCGGTATCTTCAAACTTTTTGCCAGTCACTCGTTTAACCCACATCAATCCTGCGAATAATCCCATTAAACCTGCCAACACAGTTAAGAATTCATAGCCGGGCAATGGGGTTGTCGCAGCCAATAGGTTATAGCCAAAAGCCCCCGCGAACATACCAAGCAAAGGAAGCAAATATAAGGCCAAAGCACTTTTAAGCAAGGCTTTTTCTTCTAAGCCTATTATGACTTTATCGCCGACTTTCGCTCCGTTGTGATTGACAATTTTGGCTATAGTATATTTTTGCGAAAGCTTAGAGCCCAAACTCGCGGTGCCACAGTTGTTGTTAGCGGC
>QNER01001328.1 GCA_003646175.1 Candidatus Parabeggiatoa sp. nov. 1 | reverse complement strand
GGCATCACCGAAACCACGGTGCATGTCACTTATCGCCCGTTGACGCAAGCTGACTTGAACAGCCCCGGAAGTGTGATTGGTTTGCCGATTCCAGACTTGCAAATCTACATACTTGATCCGCATCTCCAACCGACAGCCATCGGTGTGCCGGGAGAATTACATATTAGCGGTGCCGGACTTGCCAGAGGCTACCTTAACCGCCCCGAACTGACTTTCAATAAATTCATTCCAAATCCGTTTGTCAATTTGGGATGGGATTCTGATAATCCAAAATCCAAACTCCAAACTCTCAAATCGGATCGTCTGTACAAAACAGGTGATTTAGCCCGTTACTTACCCGATGGCAATATTGAATACTTAGGCCGCGTTGATAATCAGGTAAAAATTCGCGGTTTCCGTATAGAACTGGGCGAAATCGAAACCACGTTAATGCAACAGGCAACAGTGCGAGAAACCGTCGTCACCGTTCACAAAGACGCAGACAACCATAAATCCCTTATCGCGTATGTGGTTCAAGAACCAGACTCAGAGATCAGCACCAATGCGTTGCGTCAGTTTCTAAAAGCAAAGCTACCCGACTACATGGTGCCGGCAACTTTTGTGGTGTTAGATAATTTACCGTTAACGTCTCATGGCAAAGTAGACTACCGTGCCTTACCTGCCTCAGACTCAACGCGATCCGAATTAGCTGCGGCTTTTGTTGCTCCTCGCACCTTAGAAGAGGAATTGTTAGCTGATATCTGGGCGGCCGTGCTTAACCTTGAACAAGTGGGTATTTACGACAATTTCTTTGAGTTGGGTGGTGATTCCATTCGGAGCATTCAGGTTATCGCCAAAGCCAAAGAAGTGGGCTTGGATTTTCAGCTTCAGCAATTTTTTCAACATCAAACGATTTATGAATTAGCACGTTCAATCAGTCAAACCGAAGGTCATTCTTTATCTACCCCAAAAACCACGGCTTTTAGCCTTATTTCCAACGAAGAGCGCCGGAAACTGCCCGAAGAAGTGGAGGATGCTTATCCACTGGCCACGCTTCAGGCCGGTATGCTCTTCCATAGTGAATACAGCCCAGAAACGGCCGTTTATCATGATGTGTTCAGTTACTACCTGAAAGCACAATTCGAGCCTGATGCTTTGCATCAAGCGATACAACAGGTAGTCAATTGTCATCCAATGCTACGCACCAGTTTCGCGTTGACGGGTTTTAAGGAGCCCCTACAACGGGTTCATCAAACCGTTGAGGTACCTTTGCCAATAGCGGATTTACGTCATCTCTCAAACGCTGAACAAGAACTCGCATTGACGGCTTGGATTGAAGCGGAAAAACAGCGACATTTTGATTGGAGTCAGCCACCCTTATTGCGTTTCCAAATTCATCACCGCACTGAAGATACCTTTAATATAACACTCAGTTTCCACCACGCCATTTTTGATGGCTGGAGTGTGGCGTCATTGATGACCGAATTGTTTCAACATTATTTATCCCGGTTGGGTCGAGAAATTGCTATCCAACCACTGCCAACCATCACTTTCCGTGATTTTGTGGCCTTGGAAAGAGTCACGCTTGAATCGGAAGAATATCGACAGTATTGGCTTGAAACACTCAATGACATCACGACGCTGGCGTTGCCCCGCTGGCCGGCCTCTTATTGGAGCGTTCAACCAGGACAAACGGGTACATTAGAGGTACCCATCTCGGCCTCCGTTTCTGATGGCTTAAAACAGTTAGCCAGAACAGCCAGTGTTCCTATCAAAAGTGTGCTGTTAGCGGCCCATTTGAAGGTGTTAAGTGTTCTAGGTAACCAAACCGATATTTTGACCGGCTTAGTCGGAAATGGCCGGATCGAAGAAACCGAGGGTGAAAGGGTGTTAGGACTTTTCCTCAACACCTTACCTTTTCGTTTAACTCTACAAGGCGGCACTTGGATAGACTTAGTGCAGGAAACCTTTAAAACCGAGCGGGCCGCCCTGCCCTATCTACGCTTTCCGTTAGCGGAAATACAACGAATGCTGGGAAGACAAGCGTTATTTGAAACCGCGTTTAACTTTACCCATTTTCATGTTTACCAAGGTGTTTTAGGATTTAAAGAGATCGAGCCATTAGGAAAACAAAGCTTTGAACGAACTAACTTCACGTTATTAACAAACTTTAGTTTAGACTTGCTATCTAAACAAGTCAACTTAATGCTTGCTTACGATGCCGGCGAATTAGCTGAAGAACAAGTCAGAGCCATTAGTGGTTATTACACCGAGGCCTTGACGGCAATGGCAACTGAACCGTCTGAACCCTACGAGCGTCACTCACTGTTATCATTGTCAGAACAACAAAAGTTGTTGACTGAGTGGAACAACACTGGTGCTGATTATCCTCAATACCAATGTGTTCATCAATTATTTGAGGCACAAGTGCAACGCACACCGGCGGCCATTGCGGTCGAATTTGAGGGCCAACGCCTGAGTTATGCCGAATTAAATCGAAAAGCCAATCAACTGGCACATCACTTACAAACATTCGGTATCAAACCCGAGGTGC
>QNER01001327.1 GCA_003646175.1 Candidatus Parabeggiatoa sp. nov. 1 | reverse complement strand
TGTTGGCTGAAGTGGTCTCGAAACTTCAGCTTTCCTGCACTAGGGAGAGAAAAAAGATTGTTTTTGTGAAATTATTTATCTGAACATCTATAAGCTCCGGCGTAAAGTGTGATAATATAATTTCTTAGCCATAATCTTTCACAAATCACTGAAAATATTTCATAAAAAGTTGATTTCTATCTATAAAAACAACAACTTAACGAATAGCTACCCCAGCGTGGCTGCAAAAACTTACTTATGGTTGAATCAATTCATTTCAACACTGGAGAATCTATCATAGCAAACATTTTCCGAAAAAAGCTTATTTTACCCGCAGTTAGCTACATGATTGCAGCAGCGTTATTGTGGGCAGGACTTGGTTTTGCTCCAATTTATGCTAATGCTGAAGTGAAGTATTATGCTTTTGTCATGCACAAGCCTATTGGTGATAGCTGGCAATTTTTATCTGAATCCACTACACCTAAATTGGGAGCGGGTTCCTATCGCTTCCAAATTGTCATAGACTCACCACCTGATCATTTGTCCAAATGGTTGGCAGTGCGGGGAGAATTTCTGTTTATCAATGATGGCAAACAGGGCGGCGTTAAGGTATCTGTTCGGAAAACCTTGGACAGTTCTCAAAAAGCGGGTAGTCGCATCTCTTCCAGTCTCTGGAATGATTCAGACAGAAACAATAACTGGGAAAAGGCCGGACAAAAATGGGTGCAACCCTTAATTGATAAAATGAAGCTAGAAAAGCCAACGGGTAGCCCCGTTCCCAATTTCATGCGTTTTCTGGTTATTAAACAGGCAGCCAAAGAAACTTGGGAATTAGGGGGTAAAAAATATCATCTATATCGACTGCATTATTTAACCAAAAATCTGCTGTCAGATGAACATAAAAAGGCACTTTCACGTTTTATCGATCCCGGTAACAATCCGGAGACTGACATCAGTCAACTTAAGCAATGGGTGGAAAATCAAGATGCTTTTACATTAGCAAAGTATCTGGGTAAACCCGACAACAACCACAAAGAATTCTACCAGCATTTTAAGATATGGTTTAAGCAGTTACCATCCAAAGACAGGGGCACTACCGGGGATGGGAATGTTCAGACGTTGCTTCCTGATTGGATAATACTTTTCTTTGGCGTTTTGTTTATTGTTATTGTTGCTATTATTGGCATAATGGTAGGCTTGCCAAATAAACTGCGGCGTTTATGGCATTTCCGTCAAAAAAATGACGATGCTGATGCTCTTTCTTCTAAAAAAGAGCCAAGTTTATTAAAACGTTTCTTACCATTATATAAGCGATTGTTACCATTATATAAGCGTTTGTTACCATTATATAAGCGTTTGTTCCCATTTATTCAAAAAAGGGAAGCAGCAACAACTTTTTTATCAAAACCCTTTTCTTACGTGTCGATAACAGAATTTGAACAGTTAAAGAAGGAATTAGAACGATTGCGTGGCAATCTTCTTCAAAGCCAAAAAAACCTAGAATTTCTACATAAAAAGCTGATAGCACTAGAAAAAAAACGGAACACCGTTGCTGCAAATCGGAATAACAATGACGATAATCAACAATCGTCTTATGCCCCGATACGCGCTGATGATTTTCAGCAAACCTTAGCCAGCCACTTTTCTGATCTATTGCACCAACATCTGACGGAATTATCCCAACACCCTGATTTCAAACGCATCATAAAAACACAAATAGACAGTTTTTTTAATGTTCGCTTTAAGAAAGAATTAAATCAACAGCTTCAAGTTTATGCGGAAAACTATTGGAACCAGTTAGTCAGAAAACCTCAGAGCAAGGAAATAGCCACACAAACACGGCTTGATAAAGAGTCAGCACAAATCGCCTCAACAAACAATGCCTCAACAAGCCAGAAAGCAGAGAGTGCGGATTCTAAGGTGATTGAAAAACTCAAAAGTGTCTTCTTGAGTATCAAATCAGTGGATGAAGACGCATTAAACTTACTGAATGCCACCGTCGAACCTTGCACCTTTGTAACGAATGTAGTGGCTAACTGCTTAAAGCCCAATCAACCCATAACACACTATCAAAGTCTGGATAGCGCGATTAAAGAATTAACCGGCAGCAAGGTTTCTTTAATTATTTCCAATGTTGGAGACGATATTCGTCAAGAAGAACACAATGTTGTCAGTCAACAAACCGTCACCAAGGGCAACTTAAATATTGTCGCAAGCTTAATACGTCCAGGGGTAAAATGTGATAACGTTATCCGACGTAAAGCGGAAGTGGTGACATAAATAGGTAACCCCACCTAAAAGGGATCACCATAGAAAACTTCAAAATGTAGTGACTTAACGGCTGCTATCCCTTCTTTTTGGGATAGTATCCGTCATTGCAAACTTCACGGATGCTATCCCTTCTTTTTGGGATAGTATCCGTCATTGCAAACTTCACGGCTGCTATCCCTTCTTTTTGGGATAGTATCCGTCATTGCAAACTTCACGGCTGCTATCCCTTCTTTTTGGGATAGTATCCGTCATTGCAAACTTCACGGATGCTATCCCTTCTTTT
>QNER01001326.1 GCA_003646175.1 Candidatus Parabeggiatoa sp. nov. 1 | reverse complement strand
GGAGGTTTAGATTGAAAATCTTTTTCTGAAAATCTATACCATCTCGGTGGGCAACAAAAAGACGTTACTCGGTGGGCAAAAATTCATAATACCCGAAAATTTATGGTTCAGTACTTAAGCGCGAGCTTTTATTGAGGCGGGATTCATCAATCGAATATTAGGGATTAGAAAAAGCGTTCTTCTGTTTTTGATAATTTATATAATGTGTTAAATATCATATATTTATCAAGATAATAACCTAATCAGGCTGCGTCACATAAATAAGAATAAATCCGTAAAATCCGTCAATCCGTTGTACTTCTCTCCCTCCCCTTTCTCATTCCCGAAAACCGGGTAACACCACCAAAAAGTCGTCTAAATCAGGAATTGGCATTTTATCGGGTTCAAGTGGTTGAAGTTGCTGTTTTATTTTCGTCTGCCATGAAATATGTTCACCTGACAGCACTGTCAAAAAATCGTCTAAATCCGGCAAGACTGGCACTTCATCGGCCGACATTAAGGGCAAACCTTGGGCCTTTTGATCAAGTTGTTTGGCTCGCATATAACTGTATTTGCTACTGCTGATAATATTATCACTGGCTGCATCGCGTATAATGACCGGGTGCAAGAAAACCATTAAATTGCGTTTGACTTTTTTGGTACTCTGTGAGCGAAACAGGCCGCCGATAATGGGCAGATCGCCCAGCCCTGGGACTTTTTGAGTCGTTTGTTGTAAATCTTCGTCTATCAAGCCTCCAAGGACAACCATATTGCCATCTTCAACAATCACGGTGGTTTTGATAGTGCGTTTATTGGTGATAATACCAGTCGTGCCAACGGTACTTGGGCTGATGCTAGAAACTTCTTGTTCAATCTCCAGTTGGACTGCGTTGCCTTCATTAATTTGCGGCTTCACCTTCAGTTTGATGCCAATATCCTCGCGTTGTATTGTCTGAAAAGGGTTGGTGACATTACCAGTGGTACCGGTGCTGGTGTATTGCCCAGTTACAAAGGGGACATTTTGGCCGACAACAATCTCAGCTTCTTGATTATCAAGGGTTAATAAAGACGGTGTTGACAGAACATTGGTTTTGGTATCTGCGGCAAGTGCCCGTAACAGCGTCGTAAAATCCAGCACTGTGCTACCAAATCGCCTCAACCCCAGAAAGGCACCCTGTCCAATAGAGGATAAATCCCCAGCCCCCCTTGCGACTGACTCAAAGTCAAGTATTTTGGTACCCGCATTGCCAAAATTACTCGAACCAAATGGAAATGTGCCTTCCGTGCCATAGAATAACCATTGTACGCCCAATTCTTGGGTCATATCGGTAGACACTTCGGCAATCACCGCCTCGACAAGCACTTGGGCACGTCGCACATCCAGTTGGCGTATAACGGCTTGCAAGTTTTGCTGTATTTCTGGGGTGGCGGTAATGATTAAACTGTTGGTGGTTTCCTCAGCCTGAATATTGGTTTTGACAGAGTCTTTGGCGGCCGATTGGCCTGGTTTTGATGTTTCTACGAAGCTGTCGCTGACTCCTTTAAGTACATCGACTAAGTCTGTGGCTTGTGCGTACCGCAAATAAATCACTTGGGTATTGCCAACGCTTTTTATCGGCGTATCAAGATGCGTTATCAGGGTGCGTAAACGCAAGCGTGTCGCGTTGTCACCGCTAATAAGCACACTATTGGTTCTTTCATCAGCAATGATAGAAGGTGTATTTTTGGCCGCCTTTGCGCGAGCGCCGGCCGTCTTTTTTTGTTCAAGTGTGATCAGAATTCGCACCACTTCCGCCGCGTGTGCATGTTCTAACATCATCACTTCAATCTCTTCATCATCGGGCCTATCAATGCGCCGAATAATTTTAAGCAAACGACGGACATTATTGGCATGATCAGAAATCACCAGTGTATTATTACCGGGATAAGCGACTAAATGACCTTGTTGGCGAATCAAGGGCCGCAGCAATGGGATAAGTTGCGGGGCCGACACATGTTTTATCTGTACGATTTGTGTCACTAAAGCATCGCCTTTCAGGGTTTGATGAGGCAACAGCACCGGAGTGTTTTGGGATTTAGCTTTATTTTCTGGAATGATTTTGGTAACCGCCCCACTGGCGATAGCCGTAAAACCATGGACGCTGAGTATGGATAAAAACACTTCATAAACTTGATCGCTATTCATGGGCTGGTTAGATACCACCGTTACTTTACCCTTGACGCGCGGATCCACGACAAAGGTTTTACCTGTGACTTCAGATATGATATTGATAAGTTCACTAATGTCTGTCTCTCTAAAATTCAGCGTGACTTCTTCGGCACTGATAACAATTGGTATAAAAAACAAGAAAATAAAGATGTTAATTCGCATTTTTCAAATAACCTAGCGTGAAAGACGTGCAAGGTTCGCCTTGCACTCCTGGAAATTCGTGCAAGGTTCGCCTTGCACTCCTGGCGATAATTTTATTTTCCTTTCTCCTTCCCCCTTTCACCTTTCTACTTCTCAACTGCAAAGGATAAGGATACAACTCGCCCATGGCGTAATACTTCCAAAT
>QNER01001325.1 GCA_003646175.1 Candidatus Parabeggiatoa sp. nov. 1 | reverse complement strand
TTAATTCGCAATTACAATATAACTACAGGGATTGCTTATAAGAAAGGATTTTTAACGACAAAGATTGCATTTTAAAAAGGATTTATTAAAAAGGATTAAATCGTATAAATCCGTTTTTATTTATTTAGCACCAAATCCGTCTTGATTAAATCCTTTTTTATAAACAATCTTTGTAGTTATATGCCTTATTTTAGGGCTTCAAAGCTTGGATTGTGACGGCCTGTTTAAGGCCATAAAAGCTATTCTCAGTTCGCGATTTAAATACACATATATAACTACAGGGATTGCTTATAAGAAAGGATTTTTAACGACAAAGATTGCATTTTAAAAAGGATTTCTTAAAAAGGATTAAATCGTATAAATCCTTTTTTATTTAACACCAAATCCGTCTTGATTAAATCCGTTTTTATAAACAATCCTTGTAGTTATATGCCTTATTTTAGGACCTCAAAACTTGGATTGTGACGGCCTTGCAAGCAAGTAATTCTTTATTCGCGATTATTGATTTACAAACATAGCTCATCCGTTTTTTCCGGAAAGAAGTTGTACTAAATGAAATATTTTAAATGAACAAAAATTGACATCTCTGATTTTGGCTTTACAATACCTTTTCCAAAAAATTAATATTTGGTTTGATTGGGAGCCGATGCCGATGCCATATTCATAAAAAGAGTAAATACCCAATGTCGTATAGTGATTTTAAAACCCTCGATGATGTCAAAAGTCAATTTGGTATTTCTGTCAGTTCAAGTGGTTCACTATTTAAAAACACTAAAAATACCGAGCAAAGCGAGCAACTTAATAATATTCTCGAAGAAAATGTGTCTCTGGCGTTGAATATTAATACCGAAAAAGCGCGTTCTGAATTAATTATTGCACCGGTGCTGGTTGAAGTCAGGAAACTGCTTGAACGGAAAGTGAGTTTATTTTCTGGTGTAGAATTTAATGTTGATGAAAAAGCTGGTTTAAATGGCTACTGTGATTTTCTTTTTAGTCAATCACCTAATCAGATATTCCTCGAATTTCCGGTGATATGTATAGTCGAAGCCAAGAACGAAAATATCAAATCGGCTTATGCGCAATGTGTGGCAGAAATGATCGCGTCAGAAATTTATAATAAAAAACACTCGCATCAGGTAACTTACATACTAGGCGTGGTGACAACTGGGAGCAATTGGCGGTTTCTCAAATTAGAAAATAATACCGTTTCTATTGATTTTGAGGAATATTTAATAAGTTCCGTTCCAAAAATATTAGGTATATTTGTTGACGTAATGAATTTTGTAACTGAGAAGAAAACCTACATAGCAAACACTTTGCTGTGCAGCCAATAGTTATATCTAGGTTCAAAGAAATCCGATTTTTCCAAAAAAATCGGATTTCTAACAAAGCCATTTTCTGGTTCCTTTGATAAAAAACCATCCGTTTACTGAAGTCAATCCGCTGTACTCAATCTCACCCCCCCAACGCTCCAAAGTCGCCTCCAACAACGCATCCAAATCCATCAAGGTATTTGCCATAATCACATAGCGCGGTTTTCGCTATTTTCAGCCCGAACCAAGCTATTTTGAAACGTGACAATTCTAAAATTGGTGGAACGATTGACTTTCAGTTTTTTCTGATGCCGGAAGGATTGCAAATCCCGTCCAGCTAAAAATAAAACCCTATTTATAACTGCAGGTATTGCTTATAAAAAAGGATGAAACCCTATAACGACAGGAATTGGTTGCTTAAATTAGGATTAAAAACACGAATGGTTTGGTTTATCCTTTCTTCCCATACAATCTTGGTCGTTATTAATAAAATCAATGAATTAGATTAATGGGCATTTTTAATAACACTTTACTTTTTTTTATAATGTTGTATTTTAGGGCCGCCACCGAACAGGGCAGCCAAAACTTGGTTTGTGACGGCCCTGTTTAAGGCCATCAATTATTCTTTATTCTCGATTCGTAAAAATGTAACTACAGGGATTGTATTTTAAAAATGATTTATTAAAAAGGATAAGTAGTGTCGACGGAGCAAAGAGTGCAAAATGAGCGTCCATGCCCCTTTTGCCGTAGCGAACCGCTTTACTAATTAAATTGGCTCTGGCTGTCCGTGTCCACGATCCTTGCGAGGCGAAGGAATCGTTCCCCCATGACTTTACGACGGCTGGAATGAACTAACGAAAATGCTAAAGCGGACAGAGACGGATCAAAATCCATGGCTCGCAGCGTAATAGTGGGGGGGCAGTATACTTCACACATAAACTGAAGCTGTTTTTATATTTATATCAACTAGTTAAGTTGTTTTTTTCGTGTACAAGGTATGGTGCCCACCACTATAAATCGTATAAATCCGTTTTTATTTAACACCAAATCCGTTTTGATTAAATCCGTTTTTATAAACAATCCTTGTAGTTATCTTTTTGTTCAATTGTCCAAATCCATTCGCCTTATCACCCAAATATTATTCCAAGAACGATTTCCACACATACAACTACAGGGATTGCTTATAAGAACGGATTTTTAAAACGACAAAGATTGTATTTGA
>QNER01001324.1 GCA_003646175.1 Candidatus Parabeggiatoa sp. nov. 1 | reverse complement strand
GGCCATTGCGGCCGGTACAAAGTTAGGAATTAGACTCACTAACCCAAATTTGATGGAACGTAATGCAACGATCAGAATAACAGAAATCAACACCAAAGCAATTGTCGCACCGAACAACATACCACGAATATTCAAATAATTCAAATGAGCAAACATAATGGCACCGCTGGTCCCCGGTACTTGCATAGTGGGTAGGCCATTTTTTTTAAGCCATTGTTGGGCACGTTCTTCCAGCGCAATCACTTCATTGTCGGATAGGTTTTTTAAAGTGACTGTCATGCGAGTCGCAGATTTGTCCACGTTGATTTGGTTATTAAGATCTAAACCATAAGGTAAGGACATTTCATAGAGCAATAAATACTGTGCCACTAAGTCACGCTGCTCTGGCAAACGGTAATAGTCTGGATTATCACCGTGCATGTTCTTGTTAAGCCGCTTTAAAGTATCGATAATGGTTTTAACGTGTAACACTTCTGGTTGTTCGCTATACCACCGGGCAAATTCTTCTATTTTCCCGAGAAAGTCAGGATCACTAATCCCTTCTGGCTCGCCAGCACTTAAGGAGTAATGAATATACGTCAAACCAGTAAGATTCTCAGCGGCGAAATCGGAAGCGACACGAAAATCAAAACTTTCATCATAATACTCCCAAAATACATCGTTAAGTTCATTGCGTGGTAAAAAAGCAATAAAAAAGACAATAATGCCAGCCATACCCCATAAAAGTCCGTGCCGTCGCTGCACAACAAATTCTCCAAGACGATCCATCGCCACAGAGGATGAAAAACCAGATTTATTGAATAAACCGGGTTTATTTAAATTTTGTGGGCTAAAACGCACAGGTAAAATAGCCATGAGTGCCGGTAAGAAACTGACGGATAGGATAAAAGCCACCGTGATACCCATCGCCACAATATTACCTAAGTCACAAAAAGGGGGAGACTCACCAAAATTCATGCTTAAAAAGCCAATGGTGGTCGTCAAACTGGTTAAGAAAATTGGTTGAAAGTTGATACGCAAACTTTCGACAATGGCTTCAGGTTTTGGTCGCCGATTGACCCACATTTCGTGTCGGAAAGTGGTTAAAAGGTGTACACTATCCGCAATCGCTAAGGTGAGAATCATAACAGGTGCCGCCGTTGCAGGGCCTGCCAAAGAAATCCCCATCAATCCTGCCAATCCCATTGCTGAAACGGTGGAAAATACTATCAGTAGGATGGTAACGACAACGCCTGACAAAATACGTAATAGTAACCATAGTAGGATGATGATTACTAAAAACATGATGGGCAAAAGCGAATTTAAATCTTGTTGAGAAGCCTCTGGAAAGGCGTTATTCAGTACCACAATCCCGGTAAGGTACACCTTGATATCAGGATAACGATGACGGATTTTATCCGCAAGTTCGCGAACAAATTCAACGACTTCTGGCACTTCTTTGTCTTGTTGTTCCCCCGGCAATTGAATAGTGACATTGATGCCAGTCACATCTGCTTTTGGTGAAATTAAATTGTTAATTAACTGGGTTTCTTGGAGTGCAATTTTTTTAATTCGTTCTATATTTTCCTGAGAAAGCGTTTTAGCATCAGTAATTAAGTCTTCAACAATAAGATCATCTTCTTCAGCATAGGTATATTGAAAATTCGTAATAGAATCAACGCGAATAGAATAAGGAATTTGCCATGCTTCGTGAGTTAACCACTCTACGGCATCCAGCGTTTCATTAGTAAAAACTTTTCCATCTTCAGGCGCTAACACAAACAAGACATTATCATTTTTAGTGTAAGTATTTTGTAACTCTTCAAACGCGATCAGTTGGGGATTATCCTCACGGAAAAATATCCGGTAGTCGCTATCGAATTTAAGCGGAAATCCAAGAGTCGTTAATGCCACCAACACCAGCGTTGCTAAGATAATAAAGTAACGCCAACGGATGATCCATTGACCATAGCGTTCAATCATTTCCAATTTAGCCTCAGTCATAATAGGTAATAGGTAATGGGTTATTATAAATTTATTAGTTAACTCCCAAATAATAACACACCAGCTGGAGGTTTGACTTTTTCCCCAGGTTGCACCTGGGGCTATTCACATTTTCAGGCTAAAGTTTCGCGAGCGAAACTTTAGCCTGAAAACCCCTTTGGGGTTGATAAAACGCTGCTATAGTTTTTCAGAAAAATAATGTAGCGAAACGGATGCTATCCCTTCTTAGGGATAGTATCCGTTAACTTTGACTTGTGAAATTAATTATATGAACATCTATATCGCTTATTTTTCAAAAATCGTAACTACTCAGCCCTGAAAGGGCGCTTTATTAAAGCCCAGGGCAACGCCCTGGGAACTTTCAGGGCTTTAAATCATAAACACCTGCACCTTTTCGTTGCACAGGCTATAATAATTCGCACACTTCGGTGCTGAGTTTCTTTGAAATATTTTTCAAAAATCGTAACTACTCAGCCCTGAAAGGGCGTTTTATTAAAGCCCAGGGCAACGCCCTGGGAACCAGAAAATTTCCAAAACGCTTTACGGTTCCTGG
>QNER01001323.1 GCA_003646175.1 Candidatus Parabeggiatoa sp. nov. 1 | reverse complement strand
TGGGTAGTTCCTAATGTAGGTGCGTTTAAACCGCCTTTAGCCATAATCTTTTTATTTTAAATTCAAGAAAACCAAGCTTTGGAAATCTGAACACTGTTCAGTTGAGTTACCACTAACGGGCGGCCATTTTTTTTGGCAACTCATTGAATTTTTAAGAACCGTATTGTTTTGTAGGGAGTTCCCATGAGTGAGTCTATACATTCATGGTATTAATTTGACAATGTCACATTATAGTTTTTCAGATAATTAGAAACCTTCAAGGTTTTGAAAACCTTGAAGGTTTTGCCCTAAATATTTTTCTGAACGTCTATAGCATTCGTTTCAGGCGAACCTGGTACGAAAAACCGCGTTATGAGGAGTACAAGGCGAACCTGGTACGAGAAGCCGCGTTATTAGGAGTACAAGGCGAACCTTGTACGAGAAGCAGCGTGGTGATTGAAATGTGATATTAGCGAGTGAATTCTCATGATATTTAATTTGAAGGAGGTGTATAATTTGATGAAAAACAGAATGCTCTGGAAGGGGTATCTCTTGGGCGTGCTTTTAATCGCTTCTTCTGTTGTTTTTGCGGCGGGTGCGCATGATAAACCAATACTTCTGGTACCGGTTGCACCGGCACCATCTGGGCTACCATTTCCGCCGCCGTCACTTGCGGAACAATTCCAAGATCTGCCTTATTCAACTGTGGATTTTCGGTGGAAATACCAAAGCCTCGATGAGGAGACCCAAGTTCAAGATGTCGATTTTTCGTTGAAAAAAGTAAGTAGTTATGGTCGGTATTTTTGTGCGGGTTGTCCTGGGGGGGCTTGGCAATATGTAGGTTCATGTAAGTTTGGGGAATCTTCTATTGGTAAACGGAAGAGTTTTACATCTTCAGAGTGTGGTACAGAACTCCAACCCAACCAATGGTATAAGTGGCAATTGAGTGTGGATTTTGTTGACGGTAGTCGTATAGGTAAAGCGGAATGGTTTAAAACCGGAGACAAAAGGTATAGAGTAAGTATTTCGGTTGAAGTTGATAAGATGGTTGATCGTACCTGGGACTGGTTAACAATACCCATTAAACGTGATGGGAAGACATATACGTTAAAAAGTATATACAAAACAGCCGGGATTGACGTGGAGGTAATTAAAGATCAAGATTCATTGGAAAGTTCGAGGGATGCCAATATCCCTTTTACCTCTGTTGAACTTCATTCGTTGGCCCGTGCAAATAGGAGGGAGCCCGTGGAAAACGGAAAGCTATACGTTGCTATAGTATCAAAGTGGCAGAACTTTCCAAATAGTGGGGGCTGGGCATCTGGTAGAGAACTACCGATTACGTCATTAGGTTTCGCTTCACATGAAACTTTTGTTTTTACAGACACCCTTGCAGATACCTATGTGGTTAAAACAGCAAGGACAATAACTCCTGAAGAGTACTATTTACTTACTACGGTTCACGAACTGGGACATGACTTTTTTCTTGAACATAGGGACAGTAATAGGTACGAGGGACCACTTTGCAGTCATGTATTTGCGTGTGCTGATAGGAGAGAAATAAGTGGTATTTTTGGAACGACTATTATGATACCAGTACTTGGGCCAATCAACGACTGGTCATATGAGTGGAGTGCGAGTTCGCTGACACATTTTTATGCACATCCCTTGGATTACTGGAAACCCCCAGTAAGTGCTAGTATTTTTGTTGGCTCAAAATCGAAATGTCATTGGTATCCACAATAACACGGAAGATAAACAAATGGAAAAAATAACATTGGTTCCCTTAACTTCCTTAATTTTCTATGTTGTTTTATCGTTTTTTTCAGTTGTACAGGCAGTTGGACTGGTATTCCAGATAAAAGCGAACAAAGCAAGTTACGTGGTTGCAGAACCTGTTGTTTTGTATGTTTCCCTACAAAACACCAGCAATGAACCAATTGAACTTCAAGTGGGGAGTCTTATACCTCTTTACGGTGTTGCACAATATAAAATCCACCGGTTAGAAGATGATAACGATGATTCAACACCGCCTTTTCGCCCGTATGCTCGGGGAGACGTAGTTTTTATTCCGCCAGAAGAGTTTGCTCCCGGCAAGATTCTTAGAGAAGAGGTCAAGTTATTTTTCGGTGCTTGGGGTTGGACATTTGCAGAACCGGGCACCTATGAAGTCAGGGCTTATATAAGAGATAGCGGCTTGGTTTCAAACACGATCACTGTTAGAATCCAAGCGCCCGCTGATGAACAAACAGCCCAAGCCGCCAAGCTATTTCTTGAAAGCCCTGAAGAGGTGGGTCTTCTTTTATTCTGGGAAGGAGGTGACCACTTAACAGATGGTCTACAACGGTTGGAACGAGTCGCATCTCAATTTCCTGATACCTCCCACGCGACTTATGCTAACCTCGTTCTTGGTACTCGTCTAATTGATGATTTTGCCAACTTTGTTGAAAATCGTCTTCGCCCTGAAGACCCGGCCGGTGCCATTCCTTTTTTGGAAAAAGCCAAACAAAATCCCGTGGGCTTCTATGATATTTTGCACACGCACATGTCCTTGTATCGAG
>QNER01001322.1 GCA_003646175.1 Candidatus Parabeggiatoa sp. nov. 1 | reverse complement strand
AGCGGGGAAAGGGCGGCGGGCGTTGTATCCACCCCGTTGAGTACAAGGTGGATACTTGTTGTAGCAAGATTACTTGCATCTATTATAAAGTACACGAGCTAATGGTTCTTTATTAAGAGCACGTTGTGCTGCTCCATGTAACCTAATATTAGCATCCTTAACAAATTTCACTGGAATGGACTTTAATAAGTCAACAACTTGTGGCGTTGCTCGACGAGTAAACGCTTGCATAAAAGCACCCTGTTTGAGTTTGTCTATCAATTTATCGACAAGCTCAGGTGGAGTGATAGAATCCTGAATGTAATACACGCCACCACGCGCATAATACCGCAATGCTAAATTACCGGCTTCCGCGCCATAAATTGAGAAAAACAAGTCTATAGCCCGTTTACATAAGGCATTTTTTTCTTCTAATGCCATTTTGACAATTTCTCTCGCGGCAGACTTGGTATTGTTGTCGCCTATCAACTTTTCAACATCAGGTGCCGTCGCTTCGTTTCCACCCGTTTTGTGCTTGAAAAATTGATACATGGACACGATGCCATTTTCTGACAACACCTCTTGATAAGTTACAGGTTCAGGGCCTTCAAGGTGTTCGGGGTGTTTAAGTAAGTAATTTAACAAGTCAACCTCTTCCTTACTACTCGGGGCTAAATTAGCATGTCCCCCTTCGGAAGGTGAGATATTAAACTTCTTTGGGTCATATTGCCTGCTGGGTGGTCTCCCCCAATAGACGAGCGCTTCTCCTAAACCACCGCCTCTAATACCAATTAAAGCACGTTTAAAGGGCAGTCCAAATTTGTCCTTGTCATTTGCGGTATTAGCTTCATCGTTAAGTTCAATTAATTCCCCTGAGTCTAGCAACTCATTAAAGTCAATGCCCTCCATGTTATTGACGAGCCTTACAATGGGTAGTTGTTTGATCTGGGCTTCATCACATTCTCCTTTTTTCTTTTTCCAAGAATGTTCCACCAAGAATTCACACAGTTGGTCTTGGGAAAATTTCCAATCTAAACCGATGATGTAACCATTTTCTGGTTGACCACTGATACCAAAACAACCCGCATAAATGGGTTCATTGATATTAGCCGCTTGTAAAAACGCCTCTATCATAGATTCCAGACTGGAATAATCTGCACTATCGTATTGTTTAGGCTCGTCGCTAGGAAAGACTAAAACCGGATTTTCCTTGTCATCCGGTTTATAAGTCCCCAGATAGCTCCTAGTAGAGCCAATATCTCCTGCTATAACCATATTTTACCTCCGTTAAGAAAAAAGAAGCCGAGTGTCTTACTTGCCAAAGGGCAAGTTGCAAAACCAATTGCACCTACCGGTTAAAGGCTTGTTTCACAAGTGTCCGTACTTCTTCGATATTCTCTTCACAGAAATATACCATATTACCTAAGGCGTCACCCTCATGCTTTTTGTTAACAAAACAAATAGCAAGGGGGGTATTTTTAGAATGGTAAATATACGCAAAGACAGTCCCCTTACCAAACTGGAGGATTGCATACTGAAGATCACTAATCTCAGCTTCTTCTCCAAATTTGTCCATTTGTCGCTTGAGACTTTGTAGAACACTCATGTAGGTCACGCCTTTACCACCCGCACCCGCCCCACCTTTGCCACCCAATTTGTCAACCAATTCTGGAACACGCCCCTCCTTGGTTGAACTTGCCCCCAATAAAAAATTATTTCCCAATTCTACTACAAAAACAGCATCTATTCCGTCCTTATTTTCAACAAGCTGATTTAATAAATTCGTCAGCTGATTTTGAACTTCATGTCTCGTAATTGTTGAATTATCTTCTGACATATTTACCTCGCTTGATGTTGTGGTGAATTATAAATTCTTATGCCCTCCCAAATAGGAGAGCCTTATTTAAACAACTTTTTTACAATTAGCTTTGGAATTAACCTGCACTATCATTATCTTCTTCAATTAGCGAGTTCTTAATATCGCCAAAATAATTATCGCAAAAGTACAAAAAATTGCCTAATCTTTCTTCTTTTCCTACGGTAACAAATCCAACAATTGCCCTGGCTGAATTTGACGAGTCTCTAACAAGAAATAAAACAATAATGCTATCATCAAATTCAAGAATATCACGTTTGAGTCCGTCATTTTTTAATGAACCAAGAGACTCTACAATTGATTTAAGGTTATATTTCTGCAAGGTTCCCGGTTTAGCAGAATTTTCTGTCTTGCAAAGCAGATACTCATTTTTTACCTCATAGACAAAAATCGCCTCTATAGGATTGTTATCATCGCTAACAATCTTATTCATGGCCTCAATCAGTTCTTCGGAGCACGCTTTTTTCGGAGTCAAACCAACGATGAGTCTCATTTTAGAAAAAAACCGAGAAAGTGCATCATTACCGATTAGCCTATCTTCTGAAAATTTCACAGTATTGTCTTCTTGCCACTCAGTGATATGAAATTGCTGATTAACTAACTTAACAAACTGATTTTGTATGCTTAACGGTATATAAAAAATGACGGTGTCGAAATGAATGCTTTCTAATAACCTGATCACTTCT
>QNER01001321.1 GCA_003646175.1 Candidatus Parabeggiatoa sp. nov. 1 | reverse complement strand
GAAAAATTGAATTGTGCGTGAACTATGTTCGCCTAAATTTAAGAGCAAATTATACACCTATTAAAAAATTGCAACAGCCTTTTTGACAATTTTTTTCAATCCAACCGGCTTGACTATTCTAATGATTTATCAAAACACTCGACCACGATAAAAATTTTAGTGAGATGAGCGATTCTGGCATCAAAGGCACGCCCGTTAACAGTGAAATCGGAAAAATCACAGCCGATATTTTACCCGCTTTAAATTATTGAAAAAAAACGGTTTTTTTTGTTTGCAGTATGGTTCAATTCGGGGTAAAAATCGGGAGCCTTCGCTGTGCGTTGTGCCAAAAATTCCGCTGCGCGAAGGACTCCGATATCTCACCAACAATTTGAGCACAAAAAATCCCGTGCCAACCAAAATTGTGCTTGCTGCTCATAATCGTACCGGAGATGATTTGGGTAGTCCTGAAATGTGGGTGATATGTTTTCGAGGTTCAAGTTTTTCGGAGAAAAACTTGAACCTCGAAAGGAGTCCAAACTTTAGTTTGGGCCGTCCAAACTAAAGTTTGGACTCCATCACTTTATGCACTACTACCAAAAAAATCCTTGTAGTTATCGCGAATAAATTCCACAAATCGTTGTGTCCACCGATTATTTTCGACATCGCGCAAATGGACATAACTGGCTAACGTATTTTTATAAATCACGCCATCATGGCAACCATCTACACCAAACCCGCGTAACACTTGATAGGCAAATCTAAGGTTAGATGGCAAGTTAATTGCTTTTGAGTAATGAAATTCATGAGCATAAAACTCAGCCGGTTGCCCGGCGGAATCAAGTAAAGGCCATAATCCCTGTCCAGTTTCGCGTAAATGCACATAACCGCGCCCTTGCGGGCGAGTTTCCATCACCGTATCAAATGGCAACGCACCCACCATGTCACAGGTTTTCCCGCGCCAAGTTAATTGACGGGACAAATACATCAAACCGCCGCATTCTGCATAAACGGGCATCGCCCGTTCAATCGCATCAAAGATATCTTTTTTTAAACTATGATTATTAGCCAATAGTTCCATTTGCGTTTCAGGAAAACCACCCCCAATAAATAAAGCATCGACTGCTGGCAACTGCGAATCATGCAACGCATTAATAAATACCAATTTTGCGCCTGCCGCTTCCAATGCTTCTAAATCACCTGCGTAATAAAAACCAAAAGCGGCATCACGAATAATACCCACCCTAACATCAGCAGAACCCCGTGCTTGCTTAGAAAAAATTGAGCAATCCAAATTTGGCTTTGCGTTCTGAGCAATTTTGAGCAACTGCTCAAGATTCACCTGCGCCGCGACGATTTCAGCAATCGTATTAATTTTATTCCGTGCTTGGCTATCTTCATTACTGGGCATTAAACCCAAATGGCGCTCTTCAATGACTAAACGAGAATCACGCCGCACCGCACCAATAATCGGTACATCCGTATAATATTCTATCGACTCCCGCAATTTACCTTCATGCCGAGTGCCGCCCACGAGATTCAGGATAACCCCGGCAATCTGAATATGTTTCTCAAAGTCTTGATAACCCTGTATCAGCGGCGCAACCCCGCGCGTCATACCCTGTGTATCAATCACCAACACAACAGGCGCGTCCAATAGCTGCGCCAATGCCGCGTTACTATTGCTCCCTAAAATATCCATGCCATCATATAAGCCTTTATTGCCTTCAATAATACTGAGATCAGCACTTTGACTATGTAGGGCAAAGTCGTTTTTGATTTCGGCAGAACTCATGGTATAAAAATCAAGATTATGGCAGGGACGCTTAGCGGCTTGTGTTAGCCACAAAGGATCAATGTAATCGGGGCCTTTTTTGAAAGGTTGGACAATCGTACTACGCGCTGTAAGCGCCGCGCAGAGTCCAACAGTTATGGTGGTTTTTCCAGAAGATTTATGGGCTGCGGAGATGAGAAGATGGGGCATTTTTAGGTAGGAGATTAAGGCATTATAGTTGCCCAGATAAGTTTTGTGCCAAACCGCAAAGCTTAAGCTAAACCTCGAAAAGGTTGCTAAACTGATAATTTAGTTATAGGGAACAAAACTTTTCTGGATAAGCATAACTGTGAAAAAAACAAGTTCGCCTTCGCTGCTTTGCAACTGGCAAACCAAAAAGTGAAAAAACCAAGTTCACCGCCTTCGCTGCTTTGCTTGTGGCGAACAAAAAGGTGGTGAACCCTGCCCAGAACGAAAACCCCTTACCTAAACGTCATTTCGACGACAGGAAAAAATGTTAACAGTCAAAAGATTTATAGCAAAATTCTTCATGACTGAAACATTTTTGTACTCAAGATAGTTTCCGTTCAAACACTAGATACGCCTAACTAAATAAAGAACAATGACATACAGACTTTTTCAGCGTTTTCAATATTCTTCAAAAATTTCCTGACGACTTTCGTCATCTGAAAGGATAATATCATCTGAAGAAATAATGTCATCCGGATAAATAATGTCATCCGGATAAATAATATCGTCCGGATAAATAATGTCATCCGGATAAATAAT
>QNER01001320.1 GCA_003646175.1 Candidatus Parabeggiatoa sp. nov. 1 | reverse complement strand
GGATAAAACCCAAAAACAACTACAAGGATTGTTTATAAGAAAGGATAAAACCCAAAAACAACTACAAGGATTGTTTATAATAAAGGATAAACCCAAAAAACAACTACTACAGTAAAGCGGAAGTTTCGATACCACCCCAACGCCAACGGCTAAAGCCGTTGTCTCAAAGATCAAGTACGTGTCAGGGCGCTGCAAGAGGGTTAGTCGGCTTTAGCCGACTTGAGCTTTCAGACAACTGCTTTAGCTGTTGGCGGGGGGTATGGAGATTTACGCTTTCTTGCACTACAAGGATTGTATATAAGAAAGGATAAAGTGTTTTAATCCTTTCTTATAAACAATCCATGTAGTTATAGGTTTTAATCCTTTCTTATAAACAATCCCTGTAGTTATAGGGTATAAACAATCCATGTAGTTATAGGGTATAAACAATCCCTGTCGTTAATAGAGGAAACCAACCATGCCAACCCTAAAAACACTTATTTCCAGCCAACTGATTATCATCCTAACCTATCCGCTGCCACTATCGGCACAAACCTGTGAACAAGCCACGTCACTGGTGAACCAAGCCTATTACCTTGGCACCTTCCAAGCCCAACAGAAACTCCAACAAGCCCTCACGCTTTGCCCAGAACATGCCAAAGCGCATAACAACCTGGGGGTACTCTACGAAAACGAGGGCAATTACGACAAAGCACTCCACCAGTATCGACAAATCCTGAAGCACCAGCCCGATTACTACCCGGCTTGGGTTGGCATCGGTGATATTTACTACCAACAAAAGAAATTACCGTTAAGCCTTGAAGCCTATCTCCACGCCTGCACGCGCCACCCACGCGCTCGTGAACGAGTCACCGAACTGTTACACGAAAATCGCTATCGTACCGTTGAACCGGGCGAAGTGATGAAACATGACAGCTTAACCCTGCTTTACGATAAACAGCGTTTACAAACCCTGTCTGATTTAACGACGGCCTGTCAACGTCAATTTAAATCGCTGGCCGCGCCTAACGCAAGTAAAGCTTTTGTGGAACGGCTCGTGATGTATCGCAACCTTCAATTTAAAACCGGCGACTCCAGTTTAAGCCTGATTTCAGATCAGCAACTGGACGAAATCGCGCTGACACTGATCAACCACAAAGCCAAAACCGTTTATATCGGTGGACATGCCGATGCTCAACCTTGGCTAGGCAGAACCCCAAAACAAAGCCAACGTCTCAACCAACAACTTTCACAAGATCGTGCCGACTCGATTAAGATCGCATTAGCGCAACGTGGCATCTCCAAGAACATCGAAAGCATCGGCTATGGTGTCAGCCACCCCGTTGTCAAAGACAATAATGAAGCCGCTTGGAAAAAAAATCGGCGGGTTGAAATCGAAGTCAGTGAATAATAAGGAGCGAATAAAAATTAACTTCCCCCGATTCTGATGAAGTACCCTTTAGGGTACTTTAGCTTTTAGACAACTGCTTTAGCTGTTGGCGGAAGTGATTTGATTCGTGCAAGGTTCGCCTGAAACGAATGATATGAGATATTGAGGTTTTAAGATTATGACTACAAAAGAAATAGTGTTCACTTCTATCGTGGCGTTAATCATTGGCATTATTCTGGTTCATTACGAGGATTTTATTAATACGCCACCTCAAAGTAATGACTTACCACCTCAACCACCGTCAGTTTCTCCCACCCCCAATGTTGACGAAACAACCCCTTTACCGTCTATCGTGACACCACCGCCTGAAACGGTGACAAATCAACCTAACCCCATCATCACGCAATTAAAAGAGTTGCTGATTCCTGAAGCGGCCGTCACTGTGGCATTTTGGTTAGATGCGCCGGATAAAACCCAATTCAGTACCCAACACAGAGTAACACTCTACTATCAAATCAAAGAGAGTGCGTTCGCAAACGGGAACCAACGGGAATTTTATTTCACGTTATTCAATATTTCACCCACCGGCAAATTGTCCATACTGTTAACAAATGAAGCCATTGAAGCCAATAAATTATACGCATTGCCAAAACCTCGAACTGATTGGCAACCTGAACAATTTTCCAGACAAGACAAACGCTTACGTTTAGAAGCCGGCCGCGAGTATTTCAAAGCGATAGTGACAACTGAACCCATTGCATCGTGGCTAAAATTATTAGCGACGGATATGATGGAACAATTGCAACGTGACAAGTTATTAGGTACAAAGGAAATGTGGATCAATGTGGATTGAGTTTATTGTCTTTTCGTATAACTACAAGGATTACTTATAAAAAAGGATTAGATCATGCTTTTTGTTGGCGTATAACTACAAGGATTGTTTATAAAAAAGGATTAGATAGAATGTACTTTTTATGTAGCTATTTTGGTTTATTGCTAACAAAGATTTGAGTTTTAAGTTTTCAAAAAGGAAAATCCTTTTTTATAAGCAATCCTTGTAGTTATTTGGGTTAATCCTTTCTGATAACCAATCCCTGTAGTTATTTGGGTTAATCCTTTCTGATAACCAATCCCTGTAGTTATTTGGGTTAATCCTTTCTGATAACCAATCCCTGTAGT
>QNER01001319.1 GCA_003646175.1 Candidatus Parabeggiatoa sp. nov. 1 | reverse complement strand
GCTTTAAGTCAATATCATCGGCAAGTATTAGATACTCAACCCGCTTTAAATATGGCAGCGCAAGGTAATTTACTCTGGGATCTGGATACCTTAACGACTCAAGGCAGTATGCGAGATTATCTGTTTTTACGAGTCGGAAAAAATACGGGTACTTGGAGACCCTCAGTGAATTTGTTGAGCAATGCTCAAGACAGTAGTTTTGTACTCAGTCCAGAAATACGCTATGTACAAGGACACTTGGACTTAAAAGCGTATTTACAAATGGCGCGTGGTGCGGCGGACACCGAATTTGGCAGTGTTCCGCAACACAATACTGTCGTGCTACAATTACGTTATCAATTGTTCTAAACCAAACAGAGGTTATTTATTATGCATTATCTATCTTCTCTCTTAGCTGCAGGCCTATTGCTGGTTTATCTACCACTTTCGGCAGCGACTTTACAGGTGCAGATCACTGGCTTGGACAATACGTGGGGCCACATTATGGTTGGTGTTTATGACAGTAAGGCCAGTTTTTTAAAGGATGAAGGCCGTATGGCTGAAGCCATGTTAGTCGCAGCGGACGCACAAGAAGGCAGTGTCGTGGCTACATTTGAAAAACTGACCTTGGGCAAGAAGTACGCCATTGCTGTTTATCATGATGCCAACGACAATAAAACACTGGATAAGAACTTCTTTGGTATACCGAAAGAAGGTTATGGTTTCAGTAACAACGCACGCGGTTGGATGGGCCCCCCAAATTTTGACGATGCGGCTCTGTTACTGGATAAGGACAACAAAGCCACTAGCCTTTATTTATCCTACTAAAACTTGATGTTCAAGTTTTTTAGTTCCCACGCCGGGCAGTGTTTGTAACCTTTATTCGTTCCCAAACAGAGTTTGGGAACGCCGGGCGCATTTCTATTTTCGGTAGTCCTAAACATATAGTGATGTTACAGATGCTATCCCTTCCCCGGGATAGTATCTGTTTGGACATCATCACTACTTCTACAGGGCTACCCTATTTTCCCACTAGTGCAAGATCGCGGAAGGAGCCAGACCACTTTCAAACAGGGGCAACCATAAAGGATTGCCCCTACAATACCAGCTGTTATTGTAGGGGCAATCCCTTGTGGTTGCCCTTACAATCCCTTGTGGTTGCCCTTAACTTAATGGTATTGAGGTGAAACCTGGGGTCATGGTGGGAAACCAACGTCTTCACAACCACCGAAGTCGTTTTTAAGGACTCGCAAGTTTCCTTATCGCCGCTTGCGCGGGTGCGAATTCCTGCTTGGCGGCTTTTTGATACCATTTAACCGCCTCCTGATCATTTTGGGCTACGCCTAGCCCGTTGGCATACATCACCCCAAGATTGAATTGTGCTGAGGCGAGTCCCTGCTCGGCCGCTTTTTGATACCACTTAACCGCTTCCCTGTCATTTTGGACCACACCTTGACCTTTGTCATACATCAGCCCAAGATTGGATTGCGCTTTTGCGTGTCCCTGCTCAGCCGCTTTTTGATACCACTTAACCGCTTCGGGATAATTTTTGGCGATGCCTAGGCCGTTGGCATACATCACCCCAAGATTGAATTGCGCTGATGCGAGTTCTTGCACTGCCGCTTTTTGAAACAACTTAACTGCGGCTTGATAATTTTTGGCGATGCCTCGCCCGTTTACATACATCCCTCCAAGATGAAATTGCGCTTGTGCGTGTCCCTGCTCGGCGGCTTTTTGATACCAGTTAACCGCTTCTTGGTCATTTTTAGCAACACCTTCGCCCTTATGATACATCTGCCCAAGATGGAATTGTGCTGATGCGAGTCCCTGCTCGGCGGCTTTTTGATACCACTTCATAGCCGTTGTGTAATCACCTTTATCATAGGCATTAACCCCGCTTGAAAAAGCTATCTCTGAAGAGAGATTGTTGTTCTTAAGGGCATTATTCTTCTTTAAAGAAGTGGCACCAACCGGGTTGATTTCGGTTTCGTTGGTTTCCGTTGAAGAAACAGCGACAGTGGGTTCAGCGCCTTTCTCATCAGCATTAACCACGCTTGAAACCGCCGTTTCTGTGGAGAGATTGTTGTTCTTAAGGGCATTGTTCTTCTTTAAAGAAATGGCATCAATTGGGTTGATTTCGGTTTCGTTGGTTTTCGTTGAAGAAACCGTGACAGCGGGTTCAGATTTATCATCAGCATTAAACCCTTTTGAAACCGCCATCGTTGAGAAAAAACTGTGGTTCTCAAGGCCATTGTTCTTCTTTAAAGAAATGGCGTCAATTGGGTTGATTTCGGTTTCGTTGGTTTCCGTTGAAGAAACAGTGACAGTGGGTTCAGCGCCTTTCTCATCAGCATTAACCCCGCTTGAAACCGTTGTCTCTGGGGAGAAATGGTTGTTCTCAAGGGCATTATTCTTCTTTAAAGAAGTGGCACCAACCGGGTTGATTTCGGTTTCGTTGGTTTCCGTTGAAGAAACCGTGACTGTTGGTTCAGAGCCTTTTTCATCAGCATTAACCCCGCTTGAAACCGTTGTCTCTGGGGAGAGAGTGTGGTTCTCAACGGCATTATTCTTT
>QNER01001318.1 GCA_003646175.1 Candidatus Parabeggiatoa sp. nov. 1 | reverse complement strand
TTCTGACAAAATTACCCAATGGGGTTATGGCGAACACCAGCCGGTTGAGTCCAACGACACGAATATAGATCGCGCCAGAAACCGTCGCGTTGAACTCAAGATCACCCGGTTCCAAATGAGAGGGATGGGTTTAAGGTAGCAGTCCAAGGTGTGCAAAGTGCCGCACTTTGAGCTTTGCACTCCAGATTGTCACCCGAAATTGAACCATGCCCCAAATGAAATAAAAACACACTTGCTTTGCTTTGTAGGAACTACCTCATCACAATGGAGAAACCTAGCCATGTTTGAAAATTATAGTCGTAAAATGTTGGTCGGGTTGATATCAGGTACACTGTTTTCAACCACAATAGCCTTAGCTGCCAACGACAAAACTTATTACCTGATGGATTCCCAAGGTAATCCGGTTATGACAAAATATCCGGATTGTGTCCTGACACCTAAAACGCACAATCTGCCGGCTAAGCCGCTTGAAGTGTGTGGCGACATTCTTGATAAAGACGGAGATGGCGTACTTGATGACGAAGATGCGTGTCCTGAGAACAGCTCAGAACAAATTGCCCAAGGTGTTGTTCAACATGGCCCCAAAAAAGGCTGCCCAATAGATAGCGATAATGACGGTGTGCCTGATTATCGTGACGCTTGCCCCGCTCAATCTGAAAGTATTGATGGGCGCGGTTGTTCACAAGATACCGATAGAGACGGGGTGTTTAATAACGAAGATGTGTGTCCAAACAACAGCCCAGAAGAAATTGCCAAGGGTGTTATTCAACATGGCTTCCAAAAAGGCTGCCCGATAGATAGGGATAATGACAGTGTGCCTGATTATCGTGACGATTGCCCCACTCAATATGAAGGTGTCGATGCACGCGGCTGTTCACGAGATACTGATGAAGACCGAGTGTTTGATTACAAAGATGAGTGTCCGGGAACGCTGTTTGGTGTCGAAGTTGACACAAAGGGGTGCGCTCTTCCCCCACCCCCGCCTGAACCAGAGCTTCGAGCCGCAGTAGCCCTAACAGATAAAGTGCTTTTTGATTACAACATGGCCGATTTGACCTATCAGACTCGGACTGGTCTTGATGGACTTATTAGCCAAGCCGGCGGCGTTGAATCCATCGAACATGTCAATATTGTTGGTCATGCTGACGACCGGGGTACAGAAGAGTACAATCAAAGATTGTCTGAGGAACGCGCAACAAGTGTTGCCAATTACTTTATTGGGAAAGGCCTATCGGCTGAAAAAATTACCCAACGAGGTGATGGCGAACTTTACCCGGTTTTCTCTAACCAAACCGATGAAGATCGTACCCAAAACCGTCGGGTTGAAATTACGATCAAACCTTTTTGAAGGACTTTAAGTTCCGTTGACATAAAAAAGGGCCAGATAATTGGATTTTAAACATTCATTGCGATGTTCCTTTCGGGAGCATCGCATTTTTTTTGTTATAAATAGGCAAAACCTTCAAGGTTTCCAAAACATTGAAGGTTTCTAACTGAAAAACTATATATTCAGAAAAGTTTTGTCCTTTACAAAAACCTTCAAGGTTTGCCAAACCTTGAAGGTTTCGTACCGAATTTTTCTGGGCAACTATAAATTGCTTCAAAAAGAGGAAATCATGTGAAACTTATCGTTACCGGTGGCGCAGGCTTTATTGGTTCTGCGGTTATTCGTTACCTTATCAATGAAACCGATACGACGGTTTTGAATGTCGATAAACTGACGTATGCGGGCAATCTTGATTCTTTGGTTTGTGTCTCAGACAATCCGCGTTATCATTTTGCTCAGGTTGATATTTGTGACGGGATGGCATTACAGCAAACCTTTGCCCAATTTCAGCCCGATGCCATTATGCACTTAGCGGCCGAATCGCATGTGGATCGCTCCATAGACGGCCCGGCTGAGTTTATAGATACTAATATTGTGGGCACTTACACGTTGCTTGAAACCGTGCGAAGTTATTGGCAATCGCTGGATAGCGCAGCGCAAGCACGGTTTCGCTTTCACCATGTCTCAACAGATGAAGTGTATGGCAGCTTGGGACAAACTGGATTGTTTACCGAAACCACCCCTTACCAACCTAATTCACCCTATTCAGCAAGCAAAGCAGCCTCTGATCATTTAGTGCGAGCGTGGCATCACACCTATAAATTACCTGTTATCACAACCAATTGCTCCAATAATTATGGCCCCTATCAATTTCCAGAAAAGCTTATTCCGTTAATCATTCTCAATGCGTTAGAAGGCAAACCGCTGCCCGTTTATGGCAAAGGTGAGAATGTGCGCGACTGGCTCTATGTGGATGATCATGCCCATGCGCTATGTTTGGTGCTAGAACAGGGTAAACTTGGCGAGACTTATAACATTGGTGGGCACAATGAAAAAACCAATTTAGAAGTGGTGCAAACCGTGTGTCACATCTTGGATGAAATATTGCCAACCTCAAAGCATAAGCCCCACAGTCAATTAATCACCTTTGTCACAGATCGCCCCGGACATGACTTGCGTTACGCGATTGATGCCAGCAAAATTCAACAGACTTTAGGCTGGAAAC
>QNER01001317.1 GCA_003646175.1 Candidatus Parabeggiatoa sp. nov. 1 | reverse complement strand
CGACTTCACTAAAAAGCTTCAAAACACTTCTTGAAATAACCGCTATTTGTTGTCCCTCGTTTCTCGAAAAATTAACAATCTCGGTTTTTTTATCAGTTCCTTTGATTTGAAGAAAATGATCCACATCATTCAATACGCTGTAGCCACGATTAACCCTTTTTGAGATTTCTTGCGCTAATGAGTCACCAAAACGAAAAGTCTGTGTCAATAAATATTCAGGGCAATCTATTTTTTCTAGCGCATTTACCGCATATCGAAAAGAGTAAATTTGCTGAAAGCTATCCCCGACAAAAATTCTGGAAGCCTTTTGCATTTTAAGAACCTCCAGCATCACGCCCGACAAATCTTGAGCTTCGTCAATCAAGATAATATCGTAAAACAAGACTGGCTTCGACAAATGAAACATTTTTAGATAGAAGTCATGGATAGCCGGCACTTCTCTTTTTTTCATCTGTGTCAGAATACTTTTAATGGTTCCCAGAATAAAATCCGCATAAAGAGATAAGAAAATTTCCACTTTGGGCTTTGGCATGGTTTCGGTTTTATAATAAGCCAAAAGCCCATCATCTATATAGATATGAGCCGAATTCAGGTAAAAACTCATCAGATCCTTTATCAACCATGAAATGAGCAAAAGAGTCTCTTTTTTTTCAGTTATTTCTCCTTTGACATAATTATCAAAAATGTGCCATTCACCCAAATCATCAATCAGCTCATAATCTCGGCCATTAGCACCATGATAGGCTAACGCATGAAAGGTTTGCACCATAATATTTTTAACGTCTACGGCAGCGCACTTTCTCCTCATTTCATCAGCCGAGGATCTATTAAACGACAAATACAAAATCCGTTGTTGCTGCCGTTGCTTAGCATATTCCAACAATGTCGTGGTTTTACCACTCCCAGCGATGGCATTAACCTTCAATACCGGCTCAGGTGCATTGACAACCGCTTGTTGTTCATCAGTCAATTTCATAACAGTTACCAGTTATCAGCGAAAGCTATCATTAGGAGTGCAAGGCGCACCTTGCACTCGTGCAAGGTACAAACTCAAGTGCCCAATCCAAAAAAATTCCAAATTCCGCGCAGTATCCGTTGATAGATATCTTCTTTATCGACAAAAGACTCATGCTGCAATTTCATTTGGGATTCTGTCATCTGCTGTCGCTGAATCAAGACGGTGCTAATTAATTGGGCAACTTGTGGTTGTTCTTGCATTAAAGGCAGAATATCGGCCTTAACAATTTCAAATAAAGCCGTTTTCGTCAACGCAATCACCGCTGCAGTTCTCTCTTTTCCCGTCAGAACGGCTATCTCGCCAAAAAAGTTACCCGCACCTAAACGAGCAACTTCAAGGGTTTGATCATTTTCTAACTGCACATAAATGCTAACAACCCCTTCTGCAATAATAAACAAGGAATTGCCCGCTTCACTTTGTTTAAAAATAATCTCACCAGCGGAAAAGTGGTGACAACGCATTTTTTCGCTGAGGTAAGCTTTATGTTCATCAGAGAAGGCTGTAAATACGTCTATCTCTTGTAATAAAGCCATTGGTTTAACTGCCTCTTCCCGGCCCCTTTCTTTAACGCCTTGAAACGTATGGACTTCTTGCCTTTGAACGGCTGGCACGATGCCAGCACGACGCAAATGAACCCAAATGCGCTTCCACACTTTTTTATCATAATCATCTTTTTGAGCATAATTGCTCACGTAAAATGAGACAGAATAGTCAGCTGCCCAATCACTAAATCCATCAAAAAAAGCGGTGGGGGCAGGATCGCTTAAAATACCCTCTGTGGACAATAACGCATCAAGTAAAATCTTTTCCACTTTTTCCGGGGAATGCGTATAATCAATACGGATATTCAGAGAAGCTTTGCACGGTTCGTCTGGATAATTGTAATTATGGACAACTGCTTCTGATGCCGCACTATTTGGAACGCTTAAAATATAACCATCTTTGGTTAAAATTCGTGTTGTCCGCCACGTAATATCGACCACTTTTCCCTCAGTCAAAGCTTTGGCACTTTGGATTTTCACCCAGTCATCTACTCGAAAAGGACGCTCTAGGTTAATCACAATCCCAGAGAAAACATTTGAAATATTGACTTGAATGGCAAGGCCGATAATCATGGCAACCACGCCGGAGGTTGCCAATAAGCTGGTCAGTGGCTGCTCATAGACAAAAGCGATTATCCCAAAACCAGCCAACATATAAATAACCGCCGCAACAAACAAACGAACAACATTAGGTATTGTACGGCCCGTCCGTTCTTCCAACGGAATCCACAAAAAACGTTTGACAAACAAATTAAGAATAAATGCCGGGGTTATCCACCATAATACATCAAAAGTTGTTATCAGGTTTTTCAATTGATACGTGGTGGTTTCTTCCACAAGCCGGTTTACCAATATCACTTCACTTGACAATAGCACTAGTACAGCAATCACTAAGTTCGCATAAGACTTTTTTAGATTGCTTTGCCCCTGAAAGGGGCTGACATACCAGCCTAGGGCAACGCCCTAGGATTTATGGGTTTAGAATTTCAGCCCT
>QNER01001316.1 GCA_003646175.1 Candidatus Parabeggiatoa sp. nov. 1 | reverse complement strand
TTGGGCCTGTTTTAAAAAACAAAAGGAGGCTCCTCGTTTTTCTGAACTCAGAACCGGCCCCAAAATTGGTCGTAATGATCCGTGCTCTTGTGGCAGCGGTAAAAAATATAAGAAGTGTTGTGGGGCTTAATATACCGTATTCCAGCAAACTTTGGAGTCCAAACTTTAGTTTGGGATATCCAAGATAAATCTTGGACTCCGATAAATCTTGGACTCCTGTTAACTATTTTTGAGTTTGATGTAAGTAGTATGCCAAAGATTTTGCTTGGGCTGCAGCGTTGCCGGTATAGGTAGTAGGCATTAACTCAAATAAGCGCGTTTTCTCTTCTTCTGGAATCGGTAAGTTGGCAATAAATGCCTGTAAACTCGCCGGTTCTATGCCATGTCCCCGCGTCAAATCCTTCAATTTTTCATAAGCTTGCGGTACACCATAGCGGCGCATCACCGTTTGTATCGGTTCTGCTAGCACTTCCCACGTTTTATTTAAATCGGCTTCAATCACTGGGCGATTAATTTCTAGTTTACCAATACCTTTAAGACAAGAATCATAAGCAATCAGGCTGTGTGCGATGCCAACGCCAAGATTGCGTAACACGGTAGAATCGCTTAAATCTCGCTGCCAGCGCGAAATGGGCAATTTTGTGGCTAAATGATTAAATAAGGCATTAGCAATCCCTAAATTGCCTTCCGCATTTTCAAAATCAATGGGGTTGACTTTGTGCGGCATTGTAGAAGAGCCGATTTCCCCCGCAATGGTTTTTTGTTTGAAATAGCCTAGCGAGATATAGCTCCAAATATCACGGCAAAAATCAATGAGCACCGTGTTAAAACGCGCAACGGCATCAAATAATTCTGCCATATAATCATGCGGTTCAATTTGGGTGGTATAGGGATTCCATGTTAAACCGAGTTGGGTGACAAATTGTTGCGTGATGCTAGTCCAATCAAGATTAGGATAAGCGGCTAAATGGGCATTGTAATTGCCCACCGCGCCGTTGAATTTACCAATTAATGGTATTTGTGCGACTTGTTCACGTTGGCGGTGCAAGCGATAGGCAACATTGGCGATTTCTTTGCCGAGTGTCGTGGGGGAAGCGGGCTGTCCATGTGTGCGTGACAGTATAGGAAGATCAGCATATTGCTCTGCCAACGCTGTGAGAGCCGCTAACACCGCATCCATCTTTGGCAATATGGCTTTGCTACGTGCGTCACGCAGCATCAACGCATAAGCTAAGTTATTGATATCTTCTGAGGTGCAGGCAAAGTGGATAAATTCACTGACGCCCATTAATTCGGAATGAGCGGCGATTTTTTCCCTGATAAAATATTCCACCGCTTTGACATCGTGATTGGTGGTGCGTTCAATGTCTTTAACTCGTTGTGCAGCTTCAACAGATAAGTTTTCAGCAAGTTCATTTAAAAAAATCTGAGATTTGGTACCAAAAGCGGGGACTTCAACAATATCTGGATGGGCAGAGAGAAATTGCAACCAGCGAATTTCAACGAATATCCGATAATGGATCAAGCCCAATTCGCTGAAAATAGGCCGTAATGCGAGGGTTTTACTGGCATAACGGCCATCAATGGGGGAGATGGCTGTCAGAGAAGTGAGTTCCATAATGTTTAAATATCGATCATCAAGTTTTTTGCTCAGGAATTGGGGCAAATTGTTTTTGTCTTCAGGAGTCCATAGTTTAGGCCTCTAGTGTTTAGGTAGCGGGCTCAAGTTAAAACTGGCCGACTCCTTTAATTAATTTGCTCTTGCTCTTGTAAATTAAATGACGTAGTTTATTCGTTATTCTGGAATAATAAAAATAGTTCCAGGTAGTTACACTGGCTTTAATAATACGCACCTTCGGTGCTAATGGCACGCACGATAGAAATTTTGGTTGTGCAAGAACAGCCAGAGGCGTTGCACGCCTCGTTGGGGTTAAGTTTTAAAGCCCCAAAGGAGCGAAATTAATATAGCCAGAACAGCCAGGGGCGTTGCTACACACCAAAGGGGTTAAGTTTTAAAGCCCCAAAGGGGCTATATTAATATAGCCAGTGTAACTACCTGGAACTATCGTGCGTGCCATTAGGGTATACTTATTGTTTTTATTCATCATATTTAATTTCCAATTCCCAATGGCTTTTTTATTTTTTGCCACTACGCACAGCCCACACGCTGTAGGTACCGCTTTTGACACTGGCATTGACATAGCCGTTGCTGAGGCCCACACCCCATGCGTTGCCCCTGCGGCCTGCGTAAGTTGTGGATGACCAATAGTAGTTCATTTCCACGCCTGAGAATGGTTGATCTTTTACCCACTTACCTGTGCCATCTGTGTTGGGGAGGGCAGGGTTGATAAAGCCATAGTGGACGAGACTTTGTAGTTCTTTGATGGTGGGCAAGCGCCAATCGCCTTTGGATGATCTGTCTGTGAGATTTTTGGGTTCTGTGCTGCAAACATTAGTTCCAGATCCCAGTGTAGTGGCGAACATGAAGGCTTTATTCCAGTTTAAGGTGCGGCCAACACAATTGGCATTCTTCAACCAAATCAGCCCGGTTTGGT
>QNER01001315.1 GCA_003646175.1 Candidatus Parabeggiatoa sp. nov. 1 | reverse complement strand
ATGACATCGAAACGGATGAAGATGGCAACGAGGATGAAGATGATAAAAAGGAAATGCAAACCTACTTCAAGACAAGTGGTAAGTATCTGCAATATAAACTTCCTTCTGAAAAAGACCTAAAAATGGACTTAACCGTCAGTTTAAGTGGACTACACATCAGAGATATTTTGATGAGAAATGAGACTATTTCTGAAAGGTTTCCTTGCTATAGTCTGCTGGATGGCTTGGTGTTCCTGTACAGGCAAAAAGCACTTTTTGTGGATAAGGGCAAATTACACATCATCAACTTGTCTGATAGTCATTTTGACAGTGAATTCAAAAGACTGACAGAGAGAGACTATGAGGATGTTGAAGAACAGATATACCGTTACCACTCATTTGATGCTGATAAACCTTTGAACAAAGAGCAGGAGGACGAGTTGCTTAAAGGGCATCAGTACATTATTGTGTCCAAAGAGTTTGTGGTTGAAATAACAAAAGGCAATGATTGCCGTGCGTTATTTGACACGGACACCATGTTAGAACGCATTAAAAACAGAACAGAGCCAAAGTCGATTAAGGATTTTATAATAACAGCTGAGACTGATGAGCCAAGCGTCACGACATGGAACAACTTTCTGAATAAAGTCAGGCGCGATGGTACGACTTCAGCTTCTTATGAAAACTTGGTGAAAGCAAAGTCTAAGACTCAAGCACCGTCAAGCAGCACTGAGAGATTGGGCGGATATACTGAACTTGGTAAAACACATCCGAAATCCAAATCAGAATGGGATAATGACTTGTCTGATTATCTGGGTATTGATTTCAGATCAACCAAAAAAACTGTCACAGATTGGTCAAAAGGCATTCTGTTTGATCATGAAAACCTGCAATACATGGTGGGGCAGAAAAATGCTTTTAAGGATGAGCAGACGCGAAGTAATTTAATTCGTGGCATTATTTTGATTGATGGCGTATTCAATCCCGATAAATTTTTTCCACTGCTGGATGTTTCTTTTGTGCGTTACAACCAATATACAGTGTTACCATTTCCATTTCACTTAATAAAGAAGTTTATTCAATTGGAGGAAAGTGGGTATAAGAGGTAGCCAGATAGAGAAGAGGTTTATTCAATTGGAGGAAAGTGGGTATAAGAGGTAGCCAGATAGAGTGAGCACCAGCGAGAGTAAGATGGGAAATCTGTAGTTGAACTGATAAGATGAAATCGCTGCGAGCCATGGATGGCGAGTAGTCTCTATCCGCTTTAGCATTTTCGTCAGTTCATTCCAGCCGTCGTAAAGTCATGGGGGAACGATTCCTTCGCCTCGATCGGTGCGTGGTACCGGACAGCCATAGCCCAATCTAAAACGTTACGCGGTTTGCTACGGCAAAATGGGCATGGATGCTCATTTTGCTAATCGAAGCCCCGTCGACACTAAGTCCAACAGAATTTTTTTAAATCATAGTTTTTAGATTAAGGTTGGACTTTGTTCATAAGGAAAATCTACAATTATCCCATAAGCATAATTTATAAATACTCACAGTCAAGCTATAACTTTCCTGAAAACTCCTTTGAACCCTCAAAGGTTTGCCAAACCTCTGAGGGTTTTGGCCAAAATATTTATCTGGAATACTATAGTTATATGCTTGGGGTTCGATGATTCCAAAACTGGTTTTTTGAATTTGAGTGAAAATTGAAATAATTTAACAAAATCAAATACAACCATCACTTAAGCCTCATAATCGGTTGGGTTTAAGAACGATCCAAGCGATAAAAACCAATCTTTAATCCTAATTAACGTCATCATGTTTTACCGAATTAGAGTTCATCTTGCTTCGGGGCGTTCTTCCATTAGTCTACATATTACGCGCTTGTTGGCCAATTTTTCAATTCCTGAATTCTTGGTTTGGAATCACCGAACCCCAAGTATATGAGTAGCGTATATCAAAATGTACTGGATCGTATGACTGATGTGGGAAACTATTTCAATGCACTAACTATAGTTTTTCAGATAAATAACAGGGCCTCGTCAAAGTTAACGGATACTATCCTATCGATCGGATAGCATCCGTATCGTTACATTATTTTTCTGAACGTCTATAGAGAGGAACAAGAACAACGATTATACCTTTTACAGGCAATGAAAGTGCTAGTAAAAATGCGGAAAAATATTACACCCGTCAATGGTGATAAGGAAATCAATATCAATATGACAGAGTTGAAGGATTGGATGCAACACTTGCTATTAGTCGTAGAACAATCTGAGTTTGTTTATCTTTACTGGGTAGCTGATGTGCTATCACAGATTTGATGAAAATATCGGAAACACTAAATGACTGACAAAAACAAATACCTATTAAGACAAATACCGTCAATCATTCGCGGTGGGTAAGCGTCAAGCGGAGCATGTTTTGGACTTTGATGGAGCAGCATAGCAATAGTGATGACAGAAGAACCAAGATTATTTGGCATAAAACATTCTAATCGGGATTTTTCCAACAAAGAAAGTTGGGGCAAAAATCAATTTAATTCCTCGTTTCCAGTAGCCTTGGCTTGCTATATGAGTGATAAAGGCTTT
>QNER01001314.1 GCA_003646175.1 Candidatus Parabeggiatoa sp. nov. 1 | reverse complement strand
TCCGTTGACAGGAGTCCAAGATTTATCTTGGACTAGCTAGCCAAACTAAAATCAGAGAAACCTTCAAGGTTTTAGAAACCTTGAAGGTTTTGCCCTATTTCTGTTATAAACCTTCAAGGTTTTTGCAACGCTTTACGGTTTTGCCCTATTCTTATCTCAACTTATTGAGATGTTCAACAATTTGTTCAACGGTATAAGTTTTCGGAACAGATGCTTGATGAATTAGCATTTCTGTCCCCATCGATGATTTTATGCCAGCGACAACGGTACGTTTTGACGGCAATGCCAACACTAAACCGACTAATCCTACCAGCAAAACAATCCCCACAATTTGCATCGCACCAGAAGTCACTTTAAGGATTAATTCTTCCAAAGGCACTAACGCTTCATTTTCCTGCAAAGTTGAAAACACTGCCCATTGCAGCCCCGGCACATCAAGGGGTGCGTAGGCGGAAAATACAAACTCGTCATGATAATCGACATAAAGCGCAAATTCACGCATTCCCGCCAATGCCGATTTTGTGCCATGGTTATCGACGAATTGCAACCCAACACTGGTATCTTTCAGTGCAATACTGGAAATAACATCCTTGGATAACTCGGCTTGTTCAATAGCCAATAGATAATCTTCTTTATCTTCCACCAATAAACGACTGTCATTACGCATAGTCCCATCGGCAGCGACGATATAAGTTTCACCGGTTAACCCCGATTCTTCAAATCGCCACGTTTTCCGATAAGTCATAATATTGTTAATAGGATCGATAGCCAATTGAAAAATCAGCACCCCTATTTTTTGCGCCCCTTCAAAAATGGCTGTTCCAATAAACGCCCTCTGGTTATTGTAGGCAGGCAAATAGGGCGAAAAGTCTACCAGCGCAACCTCTTCACGAGCATTCGCTTGCCTAAAAACTTGTCCTAACCCCGTTTTTGCATAGGCACCCTCTATTAACGAAGTGGCAAAATCCAATCCCTTGTTAGTCGAATAAACAATCATACCCGTGTCTGAATCGACTAACAAAATATCTTCGGCTTCAGCCGCTTTTTTTAACTGTTTGATAGGATTATGATAAATACGATGTAAACGAGTATAACTTGAAGCATCTGAAGCCGCCAATAATTCTGCTTGAGTGCCTAATGGGTTAGGATGAGCCGCAATATAGTGATATTGTAGGGCAACGCTATTCTCATTGAGTTGATTAAGTATTGGTTTTAAATCAGGGGCTGGAGAAACATTAAGCGTGTTATATTCTTGAGCAAAATCATTATTGTAGTAATTTATCAAGGCATCACGATATTTATCAAGCAATTGGGGAACAGTGGAGGTATCAGAGGCTAATGGTGCCGCCGCTTCGTGTTGAAATTGAGGAAAGGTTTCCTTAAAGCCACGCATAGCCTCTTTGATGTCTCTGAGATGGGCATAAAGTTGGATTTGGTTAGAAAGTCTTTTAAAATAATCTTCGATTTGCGCTTTTTTGGTTTCTCGAATAGCGATGAGATGGCTTTGTATATTGTCATTTAATACGCGCTGTGCTTGGAATTCAGCCATCTTAATAGTGAAATGGGCGGTAAGAGCAACAGCTATCACCACAAACGCGCTGACTAAAATTATGGGTATTAGTTTCATGTTCATAGAAAAAATGATAGAAAATAAGCTTTGGAGAAGACATTGAGCCACATCCGTTTAAAAAAATAAAGAAATCCGTTTTTTTCGGAAAGAAGTTGTACTTCCAGTATTTTGTCCAAACGGATACTATTCCTGAAAAAGGATAGCATCCGTCAAATCACTAACTGAACATAGTTATTAGGGAAAAATGGACTTGTCCATTTTTGTAACGGGTTGATTTTTTAGACAAGCATTGCTCTGTCGGGACTACCTATTTTTTAAGCCCACTCGTTATTATTAGAATTTAGACACAGAAATTTTCTCAAAATTAGCCATTGTGATTTTGCCAGCAGCGATTTCTCGCAATGCCAGCACCGTTGGTTTATCGTCCTCAGCAGGCACTAAAGGGCTCGCACCCAAGCTAAGCTGACGAGCGCGTTTACTGGCGAGTAACACCAGATCAAAACGATTTTTAACCTGTTTTAAACAATCTTCCACAGTAATACGTGCCATCTTGTTGTTTCTCCCTATCAATGGAAATTGGAAATTGGTTTTTAGTTTGAGCCTTCAGATAATATATTTTGCTACTCTTTGAAATCAAAAAATTTTTTTCCCAGGTTGCACCCTCATTGTTATACATAAGTCAAAACGTAGGGTGGGCAAAAAAGACTTGCCCACCTACAAATATTATTAAAAATAAAATGCTTAAATACTTATGTATAACGATGAGAGGTTGCACCTGGGCTATTCACATTTTCAGGCTAAACTTTCGCGAAGCGAAACTTTAGCCTGAAAACCCCTTCGGGGTTGATAAATTAAAATTTTTGTAACTACTCAGCCCCAACGGGGCGAATTATTATAGCCTGGGGCAACGCCCCAGGTGCAGGTGTTCACGACGTGAGAGCCCTGAAAGGGCGCAGATTCTCAGCCCCAACGGGGCGAATTATTATAGCCTG
>QNER01001313.1 GCA_003646175.1 Candidatus Parabeggiatoa sp. nov. 1 | reverse complement strand
TTTTTAAGGATTTCCGCAAATTTAGCTGAGGTGTCGGGGCCAACATCAAAAATCATTTCATTATCAACAACTTTATCCACCCCTTTCAGGGTTGCCGGCGTATCTGCTTGCTCAAAGGGGCTGGCGGTGCCAACAACAGCATCGGTAGGTACGGGAATATCGCCGCCCCGCGACTGTGCGGCTGCGGTCAGTTTTTTGGCTTCATCAATTAAATCCTTTTCATACAAGGATTTGCCCACATTATGGCCGGCTGCGGCAATAAAAGTATTGGCAATGCCACCACCAACAATCAATTGATCGACCACTTTGGACAGGGATTCTAGCACCGTTAGTTTAGTAGACACTTTAGAACCACCGACAATGGCAACCATCGGGCGAGCGGGATTATCCAACGCTTTGCCCAAAGCTTCTAACTCCCCTGCTAACAAAGGCCCAGCGCAGGCCACGGGGGCATATTTGGCAACGCCATGCGTAGAGGCTTGAGCGCGATGCGCGGTGCCAAACGCATCCATTACATAAACATCACACAAAGCGGCCATTTTTTTAGACAACTCATCGTCATTCTTTTTTTCGCCCTTATTAAAGCGCACATTTTCACACAGCACGACTTCACCAGCCGTAATCTCTATCCCGTCTAACCAATCTTTAACTAATTTCACCGGTTTGCCAAGTAATTTTTCCAAATGCTCAGCAACCGGTGCCATCGACGCTGCCGGATCAAACTCGCCTTCTTTGGGGCGGCCCAAGTGAGACATCAGCATCACTTTGGCACCCGCATCAAGGGCCTGTTTAATGGTAGGCAACGAGGCCTTAATACGGATATCGCTAGCCACTTTGCCGTTGGAGAGTGGCACATTCAAATCTTCACGGATGAGGACACGTTTACCCGCCAGATCTAAATCAGTCATTTTGATGATGGGCATTATTAACACTCCGAATCTATTATCAATTCTTTGCTCCAGTCGAAGCGATGTTGTCAACTTTCGCGACGAAATCAGTTCCAAGCTAAAGTTTTTTGTGCACAAAAATGGAAATCAGTTCAAGTCATTAGTGCCTTCACTAAAACCTTTGCCTAAGTAAAAAATATTAACGCATTGATAAACAAAAGATTTCTTGAGCTTTGCTCGAAATGACACAGATGGTTTTCGTCCAATCACTAATGGCATTGTGTCTAAATGAAAATCCTTTCAATTATCAATTCCACGCAAAAGGTTTTTCTAGAAAAACTATCGCTACGAAATCAGTTCCAGGCGACAGTTTTTTGTGCACAAAAAACTGTCGCTTGGAAATCAATTTAGGTAATGACATTGTGTCTGAACGAAAACCCTTCGCTATCGTGTCATTTCGATTGAGTGAGAACTCTTAACTTATGGACAATAAAAATATTTCCCGTTTCACTCAAAATGACACCTCGAAATCTTAGATGATTTTCGTTCAAGCACTACTGATGAAAAATGATCTTTGTTAATTCAGATTTTGTATGTAGGTTTAAGATGTGGGTTAGGAACAAAAAAAATCCCAAGCAAAAGTCAAAGGGTTGCCAAAAACTTGGTTTTGAGGTTTTAGGCATAAAAAAAATCGATGCCTTTGAGTTAAATTAACATTTGGGATAGTTGCTTAACCTAAGTTGCTACATAAGACTCAACAAAATAGGTGAAATCAATCGATTACCACGACAGTGTTTCAAACCTCATAAAAACTTTGAATAATCAAATCAATCAGTTACTTATAGGTAGCCACTTGAGTTACTTATTTGCTACTCCTTACTTGATTTTGGCTTCTTTGTATTCCACATGCTTGCGTAGTACAGGATCATATTTCTTGAGCACCAACTTCTTGGGTGTAGTACGCTTATTCTTGGTTGTGGTATAAAAATGCCCTGTTCCTTCCGTCGAGACTAATCTAATTTTTTCACGCATAATAAAACCTCCATGCAATTAATATTACAACTTCAAGCGGTTTATGAAAACCGCAGGATGGATAAATTATTGATTTTAAATCGCCCGTCTTGTTATTTGCGGGAACTATAAAGTCATCCAGAAACGTTTTGTCCACAAGTTTAACCTTAGAATTCAGTCCAACCTCAAAGGCTTGATACAGAATTTTTCTGGGTATCTATAATAAATGGATAAAGGCAATGGATAATCGCTAATGACTAATTGACTAATCCATGATGTTATCGTTTTGATGCTAGGCATATTAGCAAATAACCAAAAACTTTTAAAGAGTTATCAGTTCGTAGCGAAAGTTTTTGCGCGCAAAAACTTTCGCTACGAAATCAGTTATCAATTATCAGTTATCAAAAAATCAGTTTTATCCGTCAACTTTACTAGGAACGAAAGGCGAAGTACCTGACTGGTGCCAATAATATATTGGATTTTTGCTTAATAATATTCTAATATTATTTATGTGGTTAGATTATCCAGAAATGTCAAAAGACTCATCGAAGAAATCCGATTTTTTGAAAAAATCGGATTTCTGGACATGTCAAGATTTGTCTAACCGGTCTAAAACAGTCGTAACATATTGAATGACAGAGAATTATTATATTTTATTTTTTAT
>QNER01001312.1 GCA_003646175.1 Candidatus Parabeggiatoa sp. nov. 1 | reverse complement strand
TATGGAAACCGCCGCCTCTGGGGCGGTTTCTGTGCGAGGCCCCGCGAGCACGTATGCACCGCCGTCAGGCGGTGGCTTGGGTTTTAGCCGCGTGGGATTTCTTTTCTGTCAGCGCAGTGTATTCACAATTGTCTTCATGTATTCGTGAAGAAGCGAAGCGGCAACGATTATGATAGAAGGAAGAAGGATTGCTCCGCATCCGTTGCACTTGCTTTTAGATTACCGTTGCCTCTGTGGCTTAGGATTTTATCCGATTGGAATTTAGCTTCTGTCCGAAAGATTCAGATGAAGATTAAAGGTTTACTCCGTATACATTGCATTAGCTGGTTGGGTTGCCGTTGCCTCTTGGCTTGGATTTTATCCGATTGGAATTTAGCTTCTGTCCGAAAGATTCAGATGAAGATTAAAGGTTTACTCCGTATACATTGCATTAGCTGTTTTGGTTTGATAGTTAGAGTTTAATATCTATTTTTTTGAGGATTCATGAGAGCCCCTGGACAATGTCGTGAATCATACTGCTCTTGGCGCGAAAGTGACAAGAAATAGTTATGCATTCATCTTGCTCACCATCACCCTACCACTTGAAATCGGGCCAGTCTCCCCAATCCGAGAGCTCATGTGGGGAGCAGCCCTTTTCCTTTGCAGTAACCTCAAGCTTTGCTTTGAACGCTGTGTACTCTTTAGAAATGGGATGTAAAGTCCTGAGCAAACGGGGCAGGCGCTTGAATCGAGTTTTGCCTGCTTTGCCTTCGGTTGCAAATAAACGCGTAACGTGGTTGAAGTATTCCGTCAGGTAGTCATCGGGGAAGGAATGGGGATGCTTCAACCAAAGGAATAACTCTTGGCCAACCACTTTATCATACGCGAGTAACGCTGCGCGTGCGCAGTTCTCGAGCAGGTAGAGCCCCGCCTGTTCGCGTTCGGTATGGGGCACGTACGCAGCTTGCTGCCGCACCAATGCAACTTGCGTCAAGAAGAACGGCCACAGCACGTTGACCCCGAGATACTCAACCGTGTCTAGTTCATCCATTCCAAATTTCTTAATCTGGCGGTCGCGTTGATAGGCGTGCCGAATGTCATAACTGAGTGAGAGGGTGTACTCCTTGAGCCCATATTCCATCGGTGAGTGGTTGAAGAAGTGTGAAATTGTGTCGTGAGCATGCCGGAGGTCATAGTAATCACCCCAGATCGTTAGTCCTGCTCCGTAGCGTGTCGGTGTCGCGAATAGCATATCTTTCTCCTTGGCGAACATTTATGTATAAGACAAATTTTACTGACATCCCTAATATTGAGGTGACAAACAGGCAGACCTTCTTGTCTTAAATATCAATATTTGTGCTATGAATTAACTGTATGTAGCGAGGTGTGGTATGTCAATGATTCTTGACGTGATTTATCCGATTGGAATTTAGCTTCTGTCCGAAAGATTCAGATGAAGATTAAAGGTTTACTCCGTATACATTGCATTTGCTTTTTGGATTGATCGTTGAAGGAACCTTTTCAAAACTGGCTTTTGAATAAGGTCACTTTATGATTAGGCATATTGTTTGATCGTTTAGTCTATAAAGCCAAAATATCGACCGACTGCCGCTGCTGCTTCAACAAACTTTTTAGCAGTTTTTCTATCCATCACGAGTGATTTGTCATCAACTGTCAGATAGATACTATTTTCATCATAATAGGATGATTTGCCAAACTCGACATTCATTTTTTTCTGTCCACCTTGGCATTTAACTTTCTCTTCGAAGAACACTGTTGTCGCCATAATTTATCTCCTTATTGATTGGGTTTAGTATTTCATCATTCTGTCAGGGCGCTCCTTCTCTAACTCCCTCGGATCAGCTCCGCAATTTCCTTTGCGATTTCCTTAACCGTGTGGGTTGCGGTGCTGCGTGCGACCTTGTCAGCCAGAGATGGACTGAAGTCCACAACTTGCTGCTTGGTGATGTCGTGCCAGATGGGGAGCAGGATCTGCTCACCAGAAACTGAACGGGTCACGATCCCATCCAATTCGTAGTTCGTCCACCCCTTTGATATAAAGGACGGTGATAGGACGACGAGCCCAACGCGGCTATTCGCCAAGCCTTTGTCGATCTTCTGCCTGAGACTATCTCCTATACGCAACGTAAACTCATCGTACCAGACTTCGAGATGCTCGGCATGTAGCGCGCCGACAAGCGATCTGACTATATCGTCTTTGTCTTCGGATGCGTGGGAGATGAAAACGTCGTAGGACTTTTTTCCACCCTCCGTTGGCGGAGGCGTATTGTCCCTGATGAGACTTGGCAGAGACGACAACGGTGCTTCTCGCATCTCAGGCAGGGCTCCGGGCAACATTCGCACGGATGCTTGTGTGCTCCCGCGCAGGCCTTGCATATCGACAACCACGTGCCAATGACCACTTCTTGGAATTTGGAGTCTGATCGGCGACTTCTTCGCCAGCCCACCAGTGTAGCGGTGCTGTCGTCCGTTCCTGTAACTGGAGAAGTTGGAACTGTCCATCAGGCGGACATTGGCACCACGGGTTAGGGTGATTTCGACAATCTCACCAGCCCTCCGCTGCC
>QNER01001311.1 GCA_003646175.1 Candidatus Parabeggiatoa sp. nov. 1 | reverse complement strand
TCCTCATAGTTGATATGCGCCCATTTTTGCACGGAAAAGAGAGCGTCAATGGGCAAAGTCACATAGGTTCTGAGGCTGCCTCGAAGCAAAGCCACAATGGCATCTCCTACCCGATAATCCTTGACACCTTCGCCAACTCGAACAATGCGCCCAGCAGCCTCCATGCCGAGACTATCGCCGTAACCGCTAGTTTCTAAAACCTTGTTGGGTAACCGTTTGTTGACTGTTAAGACATCTTGAGTGCTGATGGCACTGGCGTGAATTTTTATTTCGACTTCCCTAGGGCCAGGTTCCCGACGTTGTGTTTCCCGAAACCTAAGTTCATCGAGAATGCCGGGTGTGCCAATTTCCAATTCAAAGGGATGTTCTGTCGATACCGAAAGCTGTGTTTGTTGATTGGCTTCCAACGCCAAGGTTTCCACCGACTCCCGCACCAGACGATAAACATAACGCTCGTTACCCCGCAAAGCGAGTTCCTGTTCAGGACTGTTCGCTAACAGTTCTCTCGCCAACAGTGGAATGCTATCCACGCTGCCGTCTGGATCGATATCCACCAAGGTGCAACGGTAACTGGGTTCTTCGGTCGCGGCCACGCGTCCTATTCCCACTATGGGCACTTGGGCAAGTGCAAACGGCTCTGAATCAAGAACGGGCTGGGCCCCGCGAGTGACTAAAAAGAAGCGGGGTGGGTGTGACTTATCCGCTTGAAGCAGCGCCTGAATGAAATGTAAGCAGACGAAGCTTTCAGCCAAGCCCGTGGGATCATCATCGCAGGTGACGGCATCCAGTCCCCAGAGATAAACGACGCGTTGACAGGTGCCCACTTCCACGGTTTCCATTAGCAGCGCCATATCAGGCTTGCTGTCCCGGCGAATAAGGAAATGAGTTTTATCCTGTTGTTGGAATTGGCTACCCGGCCGCACTTGGATAACCGTCCCTACGTCATGGGCAAGTAATTGTTCGGCCAGTTTTTCACCAATACCGCCTTGATCCATAAACAATAGCCAACTGCCTGTTTTTTCGGTTTTAGCCATGTCGACCGGTTGAGTTTGTTCCCAAAGCACTTTGTAAAACCACGGCTCCAAGTACTCAAGTTCTTCTACTTTTGCGGCGGTTAGGGCTTGGCAACGCAAACCGTTAACTTCTACCAAAACGTTGCCTTCATCATCACATAGAATAATATCAGCATCAATAAACCCGGCTGAACGATTGGTCAGGCAACCGTAACTCCAAAACTGTCGCGTTGGACTGGCACGAAACTTGAGTTTGAGGATAGACACCGGCACATAAACATTAGCGTCATCGTCATCCAAAAGGGCAATCAGAGATTGGAAACTGATGTCCAGAAGTGTGGGATGGATACGATAACTCTCATGCTCAGTGGCCAGCCCTTCATATCCTTCAATCTGTGCCAACACTTCATCGGTTCCTAGCCAAAGTTTATGAATACCTTGAAAATAGGGGCCATATTGTAAGCCACGTTTTTCGAGTTGCGTGTAAAGAGTTTTAGCATCTACCATTTTTTGACAACGCCCACGAAACTTTCCTAAGTTTGCTCGAACAGCATCGCCAAGTGGTACCAAGGAGAGGGTGCCTATGGCATGGTGCGTCCAGTTATTATCATCTCGTGAGCGGCTATAAACGCTGTATTCGCGCTTTGCTTCATCGTAGTTTAAACGAAGTATCGGTTCATCGCTTGGGTGTATAAGCAGTGCTTGATGGAATGTGAGTTTTTCCAGAGTACACGGCTTGTTCTCGTAAAATGCTTGGTGGATAGCCAGTCCCACTTCCACATACGCTGCGCCCGGCAGTACCACCGTTTCTTGAATGCAGTGTTCCTTCAAATAAGGCAGATAATTTTGATTCAGTGTGCTTTCCCAACATGGGTTAGGTGCAGTCAGGCGATGTCCTAGCAGGGGGTGATCATTAGGGTCTCCTAAGTGATCAAATAAGGCTTCTTCCGTTTCATTCCAATGGGTTTCCCGTTGCCAAGGATAGGTAGGCAGTTTAACGTAATGTCCACCTTTGGCATAAAAATTTTTCCAATCGATAGGATAACCTAAGGTATAGAATGAACCGAATGCTTCCAACAAGGTAGCGATTTCCGGTTGCTTACGGCGTAGAGAAGTCAGTACGCTACCGCCACGGACCTTGTTCTGTAACATACATTGCTTGATATCCGTAAACAGTACCGGATGGGAGCCTACTTCAAGGAACAGTTTGTGGCCGTCTTTGTTGAGGTTTTCTATGGCCTTAGCAAACCGAACTGGCTGACGAATGTTTTGGTACCAGTATTCGGTATCATAGCTGGCTTCATTAACAATTTGACCGGTGACGCTGGAATACAGCGGGATAGCGGGTGACTTAGGACGTAGGGCCGACAGTGACTGTAGCAATTCGTCCTTTAATGATTCCATAATGGGGCTATGGTAAGCTAATTCCACTCGGAGAAAACTATTAAACACGCCTTTCGCTTCCAGTTGTGCGGCGATTTCTTCTAATCTCTTTGCATCACCCGACAGCGTTAAAGATGCCGGACTATTAATCGCAGCGATGGAGACTTGATCC
>QNER01001310.1 GCA_003646175.1 Candidatus Parabeggiatoa sp. nov. 1 | reverse complement strand
CATAAATCCTAGGGCGTTGCCCTAGGCTGGTATGTCAGCCCCTTTCAGGGGCAAAGCAATCTAAAAAAGTCTTATGCGAACTTAGTGATTGCTGTACTAGTGCAGGATCGTTCCAGTCTGAGGCTAAAGCCGACTAACCCTCTTTTGTAGTGCCCTGATACGTACTTGAGCTTTTAGACAACGGCTTTAGCCGTTGGCGTTGGGGCGGTATCGAAACTTCAGATCGAATGTACTAGCACCGAAGGTGCGAAATTAATATAGCCAGTGTAACTACCTGGAACTTAATTAATTCCTATCGTGCGTGCCATTAGTCCTTATCCTTAAACCGGCGATTAAAATGCCCGATGAAACGGATTACCAAAATAAAATATTACAATATCAATGGGATGATTTGATAGCACTGTGGGAAACCATTTAAAACAGCAATACACTTGAATGGGCAGCCTTGGGCAAAGCATTATTGTATAGAACAAAGCCTCCACGCCTACAATATTGTGGATAACTAAGGATTCATCGTCATGAACCAAGCTTATGTAGTCACTGAAGGTGAAACTGAAGTCGAGATACTCAAAAAATTACTGCCAGAATTGCTGGCAAAAGATATCGTGTTTGTCGCACGGCCTCGTTATTCCCTAGATTCTATATCAAGTACAATTCTTGTGGACAAGCGAGTACCAGTGGCAGTGGTTGCTAGTGCCAACACAGATGATGAATCATTAATTTACGAACATCAAGACTTTTTACAATATTCGCTACGCCAAGTCGCCGCGCATTTACCGTTCAAAGTTTTATTTGTGGTTCCGGCTATAGAAACGGTATTTTTTCAAGATCAACCTCTGCTTGAACAACTTGTTAATCACAAGTTCACAGAGCTAGAATGGGAATTTGCCAAGTCCGAAAAAATCATTAACTTATTTTTTAGGCGAAAATCCATTGTCGGTGATGCTCAACAAATTGACTGATAAAGCCATTGCCGTTTGGCAACAACATCCGTTTGTCATTGAATTAGTTGAATTTTTATCGTCAGTAATTGATAAAAAAGCGATAACTGAAAATTGAAAATTGATAACTGAATCCTTCTAACTGATTAGGAATTTGCACATGTCAACACGTATGTCAAAACCCAATGCCTCAGCCATACTGTCAGAAGAAACCCGCACCGCGATTGATCATTGGATAGCCAAATATCCGCCTGAACAAAAACAATCCGCGGTAATGGGAGCGTTAACCGTTGTTCAAGAAGCCAATGGCGGTTGGTTGACGACAGAATTGATGGATGCGGTAGCCGATTACTTGGAAATGGCACCCATTGCCGTTTATGAAGTTGCCACATTTTATTCCATGTATGAACTCAAGCCCGTGGGAGAGCATAAAATCTGTGTGTGTACCAATGTCTCCTGTATGCTCTGTGGTAGTGATGATATCGTTGCCCACTTAAAGAAGAAATTGGGCATTGGCTTTGGAGAAACCACAGCCGATAACAAATTCACTCTTAAAGAAGTGGAATGTTTAGGAGCCTGTGGGGGCGCACCAATGATGCAAATCGGGCGGGAGTATCACGAAAACCTGACACCAGAAAAAGTGGATGGGATTGTCGCGAAGTTGGATTAATGGATAGTTGAGTGAAGGCGCAAACAAATGCGCCTGCTCCAACTGACTTGTGTTGAAACTTTATATATTAAGGAATACTAGAACATGGATTTGATAGACGAATTGAAAGCATTATCATCTAAAGTCTCAAAACAGCTAGATATTATTCAAACCGAGGAAGCCACTAAAAATGCGTTTGTTATGCCTTTTATCAATGCTTTGGGTTACAACGTTTTTGATCCCAGCGAAGTGACACCTGAATTAACTGCCGATGTAGGCACCAAAAAAGGCGAGAAAGTCGATTACGCTATCCTTAAAGAGGGTAAACCCATTATGCTTTTTGAATGTAAATGGTGTGGTATTGATTTGGATAAAGAACATAAATCTCAGTTGTACCGCTATTTTAGCGTGACTGATGCCCGAATTGGCGTGTTGACTAATGGTGTCATTTACCGTTTTTATACTGATCTTGAAGAACCTAATAAAATGGACGCGAGACCGTTTTTGGAATTCAATCTACTTAACATTAAGGAATCCATAGTAGAAGAACTAAAAATGTTTAGTAAATCTGTTTTCAGTCTCGACGAAACTTTGACAGCTGCAACCGAACTCAAACACACGACAGAAATTAAACGTATCTTTGCAGAACAACTGACTAAACCTTCGGAAAATTTTGTTAAGTTCTTTGCCTCACAAGTTTATTCAGGCAAATTAACTCAAGCCGTTAAGCAAGAATTTACCGAGTTTACAAAAAAAGCTTTAAACCACTTCATTAATGATCGCATTAATGAACGCCTCAAATCTGCTTTAACCACTGTAGATGAAGAAAACACCTCATCGGTTTCTCCGCCTATCCAACCACCCTATGAAAATCAGACAGCGACAAAAGAAGTGAAGTCAAAAGAAGAAGCGAAAAAAGATAGGGAAAGCAGAGTTGTTACTACAGAAGCAGAAATAGAAGGACACTTGATTGTTAGGAAAAT
>QNER01001309.1 GCA_003646175.1 Candidatus Parabeggiatoa sp. nov. 1 | reverse complement strand
GAGTTGATGATGACTGTGTCAAATTCGCCGGGTTTGATATCTTCAAAATTGTCAGCTGAACCTTGGCGCAGGGTCACATGTGACCATTCTCCTTCCAACTTGTCCATGTGTTCTTCGATATAGCGCAAAGCTGTTGGCGCAATATCGCTACCACAATAGTACTTACAATGAGGCGCAACCCGAAACAGCAACATGCCCGTCCCACAACCAATTTCTAACACGCTCTGCGGTTTACAAGCCGAAAGAATTCGCGCCACCGTGCTATCGACCCATTCATGCATTTCTGACGGGGGAATAGGCGCACCAGTGTAACTATCGTTCCAACCACTGATATTAAAAGTTGGATCCGACTGGGAAGCCTCTTGGCGGTAAGCCATATCCCATAATTGTTGCCATTGTGATACTTGTTCCTCGTCAGAGATGCTGTCTTCTGAGTCGTCGTCCTCTTGGTAATGGGGATTGGGTACCGCATAAGCCACTAGGCGCTTGTCTTCTCCTTCAATGCCACCGACTTGACTTTTCTGAACCACCACCACACTCTGATGGACACCAGCATGTCGATTCAAAACAGCCTCAATTTCTCCCAATTCAATACGAAAGCCATGAACCTTCACTTGATGATCAATACGCCCAAGAAATTCTAGGTTGCCATCAGGGAGATAGCGCGCCAAATCCCCGGTTTTGTACAAGCGCGTACTGGTTGAATCAAAGGGGTTCGCAATAAACTTTTCGTTGGTTAAATCGGGGCGATGACGGTAACCACGGGCTAACCCAGCACCACCAATATGCAATTCACCAGCGACTCCAATTGGCACCGGTTGTAGATGGGCATTGAGGATATAAACTTGTGTGTTGGCAATCGGAAGGCCTATCGCTTCAGGCGCATCTTGGATTTGTCCATTCAAATCGCTGGCTTGGGTCACTTGATAAACCGTTGACCAGATAGTCGCTTCGGTGGGGCCATACATATTCCAGACGGAACCGGCTTTTTCAAGTAGCCGATTGGCGAGTTCTTTGGGCAATGCTTCGCCACCACACAAGACTTTGAGTTGTGGATTGCCTTCCCATTTACCGGCCAATAGGAGATACCAAGTTGCAGGTGTGGCTTGCATGACAGTAGCAAAGGAGGTTTTCATCAACTTGCCGAGTAATTGCCCAGAAGAAGCCACATCATGGCCAGCTAAAACTATTTTCGCGCCAACCAATAGCGGTAGATAAAGTTCTAGCCCCGCTATGTCAAACGAGATGGTGGTAACGGCCAATAAAATGTCTTTGTCTGTCAATCCGGGTGTCTGGCTCATTGAGGTTAAGAAATTAACCAGTGCCCGATGAGAAATCTGAACACCTTTGGGTTTACCGGTAGAACCGGAGGTGTAAATGATGTATGCCACGTTTTCCGGCTGCACACCACTCGTCTGGTTACTTTGGCGGTGCTGAGAAATGCGCTTCCAATCCGTATCTAAAGAGATGATTGTAAATGGTTCTTTATCCTTGCTTTTGTGCTTGGAAAGGAATGATAAATGACCCTTGACTAATGAAGAATGAGTCAACAGAACATGTACGTTGGCATCTTCTAACATGTAAGAGATACGATCTTGGGGATAGGCTGGATCCAAGGGTACATAAGCACCTCCGGCTTTGAGTATGCCCAATAAACCCATTAACATATCTACGGAACGTTCAATACAAATACCCACGAGCATTTCTGGCTCTACGTCTATTTGTTGTAAATAGTGTGCCAGTTGATTGGCTCGTTGATTGAGTTCCCGATAGGTGAGTTGCCGACGTTTGAAAACCACTGCAACCGCATCTGGGGTACGTGTCACTTGTTCCTCAAATAATTGATGGAAACACTTATGCGGGTATGGTTGTTGGGTATCGTTCCACTCCACCAACATTTGGTGTTGCTCAGTTTCCGTCAACAAAGGTAAGCTGTAAACCGCTTGGTTGGAATCAGCGACAATACCCCTTAATACAGTTTGGAAATTCCCCAACATCCGCTCAATTGCAGTTGATTCAAACCATTGGGCATTGTATTCACAGCCGACAGTGAGGCCATCGGTTTTCTCAGAAATCAAAATAACCAGATCGTTCTGGACAGACAGGTTGGAAATGTCTGCCAGTTCTTCTTCAGTCGTGGCAATCTTTGCCATCTGAAACGGTACATAGCGTGGCGCCAGCCTGACGATTGGTTCTCCTTTCGCAGCCGGCTGTTTCTCAAATAGTGCTGGTTGAGTTTTCAGCGCTTCTTGAACCGTTTGAGTCATGCGACTTAAAAGAATTTTAGCCGTGGGGTTATCTGTGAGAGAAGTTCGCAATACCACCGGCTCTGAATCGGTACTGGTTGGTTCGGTTTTCTGGGCACTTTCGGTTGGCAAGATATCCACAATGATATCTTCCTGTTCTGTGTAACGCAGTAAGAGTATTTTCAAAGCTGCAAGGAGCGCGACATAAGATGTCACATTCTCATTGGCACAAAATTGCTTGAGTTCTAAGCAAAACGTTTCATCAAACTTAATCGTTTCACAGAAGGTTTTATCAAGTTCACTCGCTTTATGTGTCATAACGGATTGAT
>QNER01001308.1 GCA_003646175.1 Candidatus Parabeggiatoa sp. nov. 1 | reverse complement strand
TTGGTGAAATATTCTGGCTAATATTTGATGAGTCATTATAATTCTTATTTCTCATTTGCTTAATCTATAGATGTTCAGATAATTAATTTCACAAGTCGAAGTTAACGGATACTATCCCTAAGAAGGGATAGCATCCGGAAGGTGAAGTTATTTTTCTGAAAAACTATAAGTTATTGAAAAATAGGATGACTATATAGATTTTGATGAAATTAAAATTTAAAGGCTTAATTTTAGGAAGCGGTATGATCGACTAATTTATTGATATAAAAGGTTAAGTTTATAACTTAATGAAAATTAATATACCATTGAAGTATTAGAGGCAATCACAAGGAATTGCCCCTACATACATTGTTACCCAAAATTTGGACAATGTTTATGGTTGCCCACGACTGGTTATTATTTGGGAATAGCCTTATGTTCATTAAATGAATAAGTGACATCAGAAATTCTAGAAAATCGTCATGGTGGAACATTGCCCCACCAAATATGAAAATCTTATGAAAATCTAAATCTTATGAAAATCTGTTTATACCCCAAATCCGTTGTACTATTCTCACCCCAGTTTGCAACGCCATCCGCAACGTTTTAGGGCAAGGATAACTTTACTGCTTTTTTTCTACCGTAGAAATCGCCAGACTATGCAACGCATCCACTAAACGCCAAACGGGTACCACTTCCATATTTGGTATATTATCTGGTGGCGCGTTGGATTTAGGAACAATGGCTCGCTTAAAGCCATGTTTAGCAGCCTCGCGTAAACGATCGATACCATTAGGCACCGGGCGTATTTCTCCTGCTAACCCCACTTCACCAAATACCACTAAGTTTTTGGATAGCGTGACATTACGCAAACTGGATAACACCGCCACCAGTACCGCCAAATCCGCTCCCGTTTCATTGATTCGGATCCCGCCCACCACATTGATAAAAATATCCATGTCATAAGTTGCTATCCCCCCATGTCGGTGCAATACTGCCAGCAAGACACCTAAACGATTTTGATCTAATCCCAACGCGACGCGGCGCGGATTAGGATTATTTGAGCCATCCACTAACGCTTGCACTTCTACTAACAAAGGGCGCGTGCCTTCATGGGAAACGAGAATGACGCTGCCAGGCACTTCTTCTTCATCGCGGGATAGGAAAATAGCAGAAGGGTTGCTCACTTCTTCTAATCCCCTATCTGACATAGTAAATACGCCCAATTCATTAACCGCACCAAAACGGTTTTTAATCGCCCGTATCACACGGAAACGAGTGCCACTGTCCCCTTCAAAATAAAGCACGGTATCTACCATGTGTTCTAAAACACGCGGCCCGGCTAACGCGCCTTCTTTGGTGACATGTCCTACCAAAAAAACGGCCGTATTTGTTTGTTTAGCAAAACGCACCAATTGGGCTGCACTTTCGCGGACTTGTGAGACAGAACCTTGGGCAGATTGCAAACGTTCAGTGTGTATGGTTTGGATGGAGTCTACCACCATCACTTTAGGTTGTTCTTTTTCGGCCGTCCCCAGAATTTTTTCAACCTGTGTTTCGGTGAGCAATTTGACTTTATGGACATCTAAACCTAAACGCTGGGCCCGTAAACTGACTTGTTGGGGGGATTCTTCACCGGTGACATATAAAGGTGGGGTGGGGGATATTTTACTCAAGCTTGACATGGTTTGTAGCAATAAAGTGGATTTACCAATGCCCGGATCGCCACCAATCAAAACAACAGAGCCACCCACCAAGCCACCCCCTAAGACGCGATCTAATTCCGCCATGCCCGTTGTCGTGCGGGCTGCGTCTACCGCTTCTACCGCGTCCAATAAACAAACATTCGCATCAGTGCCACTATAACCGGCGCGATTTTGATACGTGCTGGGGGCTTCTTCTATAACGGTTTCTTCCAAGGTATTCCATTCGCCGCATTCGGGACATCGTCCCACCCATTTTGGGGTATCGGCCGCACATTTTTGGCAAGTATAGACAGTTTTTTTACGTGCCATAGATTAAATATCACTTTTTAATTGAGAATTAAGGTTTGCAGCTAACGTTTTTTGCTTTGTACAGGACAAAAAAGCGTTCAAGTCGTGATGCTATCGCTTTTTTTGGCGATAGTATCACTACGCGGCAGCATTTTTGTGTAAACAAATCTTAATTTGCCAAGTTCAACACCATTTAAAGTGTGACTCACGCCAAAAAAGCGATAGCATCACGAAACATTTACAATTTTTTGTTCTGTACATAGCGTTTTTTGGGCACAAAAAACGTCAACCACTGTTTTCATTTTAAATCTGTCCAAATCCAAGATAAATCTTGGACTCCATCTGACATTATTAAATTAAGATTATAAATATTTTATCATTGATATTTTCCAGTTTGGGATCAGAATGCTAAAAGATTTTTATACTTATTTAAAAATTTAGTTTTCAAGCATTACTTTCTCGATGTTCAAGTTTTTTGTAAGTTGATTTAAAATTGATATTAATTTTTGTGTTCAAAAACTGATTTCATTAAAAATCGTAACGACTCAGCCCTTTCCGGGCGTTTTATTAAAGCCCAGGGCAGCGCCCTGGGAATTTAAAATTGATAT
>QNER01001307.1 GCA_003646175.1 Candidatus Parabeggiatoa sp. nov. 1 | reverse complement strand
ATAATAATCCCACGCATTGTAATCACGTTGCTTGAGTGAGGCAACACCTTCGGCGGTGAGACCAAAAATAAAGATATTGTCTTCGCCCACTTCTTCACGAATTTCGATATTTGCACCGTCTAACGTGCCAATGGTTAGAGCCCCATTGAGTGCCAGTTTCATGTTACCAGTGCCAGAAGCTTCCGTGCCGGCTGTTGATATTTGTTCTGACAAATCGGCCGCGGGAATAATCACCAGCGCATTGGAAACATTATAGTTGGGAATCAACACCACTTTTAAGCGTCCAGCAATCACCGGATCGTGATTAATCACATCCGCAACATTATTGATGAGCTTAAGAATCAGCTTGGCTATGACATAACCGGGGGCTGCTTTTCCGGCAAAAATCACAGTGCGCGGTACAATATCAAGGGTGGGATTGGCGCGAATGCGATTATAAAGGGTGATGACATGCAAGACGTTCAGTAATTGCCGTTTGTATTCGTGAATACGCTTCACTTGCACGTCAAACATAGAATCAGTATTGACATCAATACCCAATTCTTTCTTGATAAAGACGGCCAATTCTTGCTTATTGCTCTGTTTGACGGCCCGAAATTCGGCGCGGAATGCTTTGTCTTCTGCCAGCGGTATCAGCTTTTTCAGATGGGATAAATCTGTTGCCCAGTCTTTACCAATGCGCTGAGTAATCAGTTGCGCCTGTTTAGGGTTGGCTTCATTAAGCCAACGACGGGGGGTTATACCATTGGTTTTATTAATAATTTTACTAGGGTAAAACTTTTCAAAATCGGCAAAAATGGTGGTCTTCATTAAGTGGGTGTGCAACTGAGCCACGCCGTTGACTTTATGACTGCCCACGATAGCAAGATGGCCCATGCGAATATGTTTTTCGCCATCTTCACCAATGATGGACATGCGTTGTAGCGCGTCCATATCCCCCGGATAGTGGTAACTCACTTCTTTGAGAAAGTGGTGATTGATTTCATAAATCACCAGAAGATGGCGCGGCAACAATTTTTCAAATAACCAAACCGGCCAGGTTTCCAACGCCTCTGGTAATAAGGTATGATTAGTGTACGCAAAAATACGCACCGTGATATCCCACGCTTCTTCCCAACAGAGGTGAAACTGGTCTTGTAACAGTCGCATTAACTCAGGAATTGCCAGTGCTGGGTGAGTATCGTTGAGCTGTATAGCGGCTTTGTCCGGCAATCCCCGGATGTCTTCGTGATAGTCCGTGTAGCGGCGGATAATATCCTGTATGGAAGCTGACACAAAAAAATACTCTTGACGCAACCGCAATTCGCGGCCCATCTGAGTGGTATCATCAGGATACAACACCTTGGAGAGGTTTTCGGAGTGGTTTTTGTCCTCTACCGCCTTGATGTAATTACCTTCATTGAAATACTGCAAATCAAAATCGCGTGAAGATTTGGCGGACCAAAGTCGCATGTTGTTGACGGTGGCGGTGCCATAACCGGGAATGGGCGTATCATAAGCCATTGCCATCACATTATCAGCATCCTTCCAGTGATAAACTTTGCGCCCTTGTTCTTCATCTTCATATTCCACCACAGAACCACCAAAATGGACTTGATATGACACTTCAGCACGCGGAAATTCCCAAGGGTTGCCATAGCGTAGCCAGTTGTCGGGATGCTCAACTTGGTAACCATCAGAAAAGGTTTGATAGAACATGCCGTATTCGTAGCGGATGCCATAACCATAGCCGGGCAGACTCAACGTTGCCATCGAATCAAGGAAACAGGCTGCTAAACGTCCTAAGCCCCCATTCCCAAGCGCTGGATCTGGTTCAAGTTCAGAAATGCAGCATCGAGAGATGCCTAACTCAGAAAGTGCTTGGCTGCATTGCTCATAGATGCCCATATTTAGCATACTCTTGAGCAGGGTTCGTCCCATGAGAAATTCCAAGGACAGGTAATAAATCCGCTTAGTATCTTGTAGATAATACTTGTTCACGGTTGCCATCCAGTGATCCGTCAGATGGTTTCTTAACGTATAGGCAATGGCATGAAACCAGTCCCTGTCGGTTGCCGTATCGGGCGTTTTAGCAATCGTGTAATGCAAGTGATCCAGTATTTCCTGCTTAATGGTTTGAGCGTCTACAATTAACGCATTGTTTTTTAAAGTTTGTTTATTTGTCACGCATGCCTCGCTGTTTTTAGAACCAAAGAAAATGGGTAATGGGAACTACGCAAAAGTTTTTGCGTAGATTGGGTAATGGGTAAAGGTTCGAGGATAACCGTTGATTATCATAAATCAACACAATCTAATATGTTAGCGCACTCAATCAGACAAATGCCTAGTACACAAAAGCGGAAGTTTCCAGGCCATCCCGCCAACAGCCAACAGCCAACAGCCAACGGCTAAAGCCGTTGTCTAAAAGCTCAAGTGCCCTGAAGGGCACTGCAAGAGAAGGGATTTAGTAGGCTTTAGCCTACTTGAGCTTTTAGACAACGGCTTTCGCGCCAAATTTTTGGCGCGCCAAAAATTTGGCGCGAAAAGTATTTCCGCTTTCGTGCACTAGTACAGCAATCACTAAGTTCGCATAAGACTTTTT
>QNER01001306.1 GCA_003646175.1 Candidatus Parabeggiatoa sp. nov. 1 | reverse complement strand
CCAATTTTTTGTACTTTGCAGCCTAATAAAATTAGCTCTGCATGTATCTATATAGATAAGGCGGTTCTTTTTCGTGACTTTATTTGAGTATGGCAAAAAAAAATTTGTTCTTACCCTAATGAAATTTTTTTTCAAGGTATCTATATAAATATAACATCAAGATTTATGCCTAGATTCAAAACGCGGTTTGAAGATGACTGCTTTAAATCATCGTGACTTGCAAAGCAGAATTTTGCTTGCTGGCATAATTTCCAAATGGAATTTTGGAACGAGATAACAGATTTGCCCCCTAATAAAATTGTTTAAAGGGGTATCTATATAAGTAAGGCTGTCATTTTTGGTGATAGGGCAAATGGTGGATTACGTGTTCGCGGCTAATTCAGTCTATGTTTTTGTGTTTATGTGTGTAACCTGAAAAATAAATTGCAATACACCCTAATAAAATTATGTGGGCATGTATCTATATAGGTAAGGCGGTTATTTTTCGTCACTTGAATTTGAGTATGGCAAAAACGCGTTATCAGGAGTACAAGGCGAACCTTGTACGAGAAGCCATGTGATCAGGAGTACAAGGCGAACCTTGTACGAGAAGCCATGTGATCAGGAGTACAAGGCGAACCTTGTACGAGAAACCACATGGTGATTGAAATGTGACATTCTCAAGTTAACCTGAAAAAAATTGCAATGCACCCCAATAAAATTTTGCGGGCATGTATCTATATAAATAAGGCAGTTATTTTTTTCATGACTTTTATTTTAGTATGGCAAAAAAATTTGCTCTGTACCCTAATGAAATTTTTTTTCATGGTATCTATATAAGTAGTAGCACCATATTTTTTTGCTCGCAGGCATAACTCTCGAATGGAATTTTGGGAACAAGACATTTTTCTATTCGTTAATTTCTTAATTTGTTGTACTTGGCACCTAATAAAATGATCCAAAGCGGTATCTATATAGATAAGACGGTAATTTTCGGTGGCCTCATTTTTTTATTCGTTAATTTCTTAATACGTTGTACTTTGGCTGCCTAATAAAGTAAGTAAATAAAGGCGACCATTTTTTTCACACGCTGATTAAATTATATATTTAATCACTTTCATCTTAAACGATGAATTTACTTCAACCTTGAAAGGAAACTAACATGAACTTTCAGAAATACCAACACGCTTTTTTGGCAATGCCCCTGTTATTGGGAGTTGCAACTTCTGCACCTGCGCAGGAAGTCAACGTGAATCTCACTGTAGATAACCTTATAACACCTGCAGCTACTAGATCAAGATGTAATCTATGGTTCAATTCCGATTTGAGGTTCGTTGTGAACGACAGAGTGATGCATGAAGACGTTGTCTTAGATTCTCAATGGCTTTTTAATGTGGGAGAGTTTCTCAAAGTCGAGTTGGTAGAAGATTTGCGGGTTTGTACCCGTCATGACCGAGTGGACCTTTGGGTGGCTTTGGAAATGCCGGGCGACATTCGTATCTATATGGTGTCGTCACCGTTCCCGCCATTTATGGCTTTTGTCCCTGATCCAGCTCCCTTTAAGAGCGATTTGGATGGTGAGCAAGTTCTCCACAGTGTCTTAAACTTTGAAGTCGTGCCGGGAGTGCCTACAGGAGACTACCGTTTTTATGCCGCTTATGCTGAAACCGGGACAGACATCAGTGAACTTTTGTTCACGCTACGTTCCAACCGTGCGATGGCTAAGGTGACATTAAGTGGTAGATAAATTCCCAAGCAACAGACAAATGCGGCTCCACTTTGTTTGTTGATTTCGGTAATCCTAACTTGACAATGTCACATTATCATTCGTTTCAGGCGAACTTTGTACGAAAAAACGGCGTGCGCGATTTCTCAGGAGTACAAGGCGAACCTTGTACGAAAAAACGGCGTGCGCGATTTCTCAGGAGTACAAGGCGAACCTTGTACGAAAAAACTTGGTTCTGATTGAAATGTGACATTGTCAAACTAAATAAGTCATGATGGCGTTTAAAGCGCTGCTTTGTGCAAGACTTGGCAAAGCGGCGTTTTGAATTCTGCTATCACTACTTTTAGGGGTTTACCGTTTTTTAGTTTTTTTCATAACCAAAAGGAGGAAAAACATGCGACGTGTTCGACTAGGTTTTCTTTCCTTATTGAGTCTAGGATTTTTTATCCTAGCCAATAGACCCGTTTATGCCATTGATGCCACGGATATAGTTGTAGACACGGAGTATCAGGATGCCATATCAGCGGCTAATGAGGTTGACTGGTTCAAGTTGAATTTACCAGCCGATGGCAATGTGGTTGTGTCATTTAGACATGAGCAATTCAATGACTCCAGTGCAGTGCATTGGAATGTTTATCTTTATAAGGGAACTAATATTGAATATTCTCTTGGTTCTATGCCCATAAAGGCCACCGCGATAGATGGGTCATTTTCGGTGGGAGTCGGGGCTGGCACGTATTTTGTGAAAGTGACACCACAATATAATAGATATGATACAACATGGTGGGATGATCCGTATTTTTTAGCGGTCAACTTTGAGGAAAGTCATTATTATGAAAAAAGCCCCAATCACAACCCCAATTGGGCAACACCCAT
>QNER01001305.1 GCA_003646175.1 Candidatus Parabeggiatoa sp. nov. 1 | reverse complement strand
TCATTTGCTTACTATATAAAGTAATCCTCACCCAGATTTCACGAAGGGTGAATTTAACCTCTCTATTTATTTAAGGAGAAATATCATGTTGATGCAAAAACAGCAAAAGGGTTTTACCCTTATCGAATTGATGATCGTGGTTGCGATCATCGGGATTTTGGCCGCCGTTGCTATCCCTGCTTACACAGACTACCTGAAGCGCTCGAAAGTTGCTGAAGCGGTGAGCTTGATGGGTGGTTTGAAGACGCCTACCGAGGAGTGGATGGGTTCACAAGGCGCAATGCCAACAAATATCGATGGACAGCTAGGTGGTAAGACATCGGGCAAGTACACCAGCGTAATAAATACAGCCACCCATGCGACTCTTGGGACTGGCTATCTGGCGACAATGAAAGATACTACTATGGGCACTATTGGTCTTTATTACTCAACAGGGACCAAGGACTGGAGTTGTAAAAAAGGAACCGATATGGATGCCGGGCTTGCGCCAGCGAATTGCCGCTAAGAAGTCAGATGTTGTGACGGTATAGTTAATTGCCTGTCAAGTTAAAATAAAAAAACCCACTCTTTTGAGTGGGTTTTTTTTTGTGTTATTAGCTTGAATGATAACCATATGCCAGGAAAAACTGTCATTTCAAACAAAACTAAAAAATCTGGTAGTCCTGTAGAAGTAGTGATGGTGTCCAAACGGATACTATCCCGGGGAAGGGATAGCATCCGTCAAATCACTATCTGTTTAGGACTATCAAAAATATTAATAGATTTCTTGTTGAAATGACGCTTGGGCAAGGTTTTTCCGCAAGAATATTATTCAGGGAATAACAATTCCTTATTATCACGACGTTTTTGTGGGGTTAAAAAATTTTTTCTAATGGCATTAAGCGAAGGTATCGCCATCGAATCGACAATAACACCCGTCTTACGCTCCAGCGCGGCTAAATGTTCAGTAGCACTACAACGCAACGGAAAAAAAGCATAAGATCTAGCAGCTGCTTCTTTATGCGTGTTGCGAAACGCTTCCCAAATTTGTTCGTATTCTGGCTCGCTTTTTACCGCACGCGTTATATCAAGTTCATTTGCCAATATTTCCGAAATGTTTTCTGGGGTGATGGGTTCAAATTGTTCACCAAAAACATAAGCGGGTAGGTTAGGGCGAACCCCGTCATTTGGTAGCGTTTTCATAACAGTCTCTCTCGCCCTAGCCTCTTCAGGTGTTTTTGGAACCGGAAGCAAGGCTTGAGGTATAATCCCCTCGGTTTTAAATGTGGTGAGGTTTGCGTTAGCCGCTTTTGCCAAAGGGTCGCTCAGACAGTAGAAACTGTCTTCGTGATAAACCGTCAAGACTGGACGCTCTGAGTAAAGTACCCACATTCCCCATACCAACGCAGAGATTTGGAATAGCGCGATCATGGATAAATCGAACTTGAGGCCGGGCTTACCGCGTTTATAGAGAACAAGGGTCAGAAGCGGCCCAAGTACCACGTCAACAAATGCAACTGTAAACATGGCATCCCATGCACCACTTGCACTAAAGTAAAATGAGGGATACCAGATAAATCTGGTGACAGAAAAAAATACCAAAAAAATACCAAGACTGATAATTAGGTGTATAATAAAAGCTTTTAGTTTGGTCATTGTTAATACTAATTTGTTGAGAGATTCTCGGAGTGCAAGGTTAACTTGCACGGTTTGTTCAGGCTCGTGCAAGTTAACCTTGCACTCCTGAGTGAGTTAATGACTTTTATTGTAACATGAATAAAATCAAACTTTTATCCCCGCCATTACCACTGACAATAGTCGGCCTATTTTTTATCGTCTTGATAGGGGCCACTTGGATTTATTGGGCAGGGCTACATGGTACCTACCTGCTGGATGATAACCCTAACCTAAGTTCTTTAGGAGACATCAATGAAAGTACCGATAAATTCACTGAGATCGTACGCTTTACCACAGAAGGTACCGCGGGTCAACTCGGGCGGCCGGTATCACTGATTACCTTTGCTTTACAAACCCACTATTGGCATGGCAACGTTTGGCATTTCAGATATGTCAATTTGATGATCCATTTAGTCAGTGGCTGTCTCATATTTTGGCTGCTTCTCTATCTCACGCGCATTATGGCTTTGCCGGAAAAGCGTGGACTCTGGTTAGCCCTCCTCACCACTTCCCTCTGGTTATTACATCCTTTCCAAGTTTCTACCGTACTTTATGTCGTACAACGTATGACAGAATTATCGGCCCTCTTTACGTTAGCCGCTTTGTTGATTTATGTCCGCAGTCGTCAACGGTTTGCAGAAGGGTTGTTAACGCCAACGGCTTTTTGGATTTCGATTTCTATTGGGATTGGATTGGGTGGCATACTGGCAACCCTGAGTAAGGAAAATGGAGTTTTGTTAGTTTTATATGTGTTGGTGCTAGAAGCGACGGTATTACGCACTCTACCCAAACCACGTTATTGGCCAATTTGGGGCGGGCTATTTTTATATCTGCCGTTACTGATATTGGCCTCTTATTTCATCTGGCATTTTAATGGTATATTAGGCGGTTATCAAATTCGCCATTTCACCATGGGAGAACGTTTACT
>QNER01001304.1 GCA_003646175.1 Candidatus Parabeggiatoa sp. nov. 1 | reverse complement strand
TTCTTCAGTTGACTATTTTTCCTTCAGTTGAGAAATCCGATTTTTCCAAAAAATCGGATTTCTTTGAGCAGTTCAAAACTTTCCTAGAAATCCGATTTTGGGGAAAAATCGGATTTCTTTGAGCAATTAAAATCATAAACTTGAATCATTTTCACTTGCGAACGCTTGAGCGATTGAGGCAACACATATCGAAAACGCCACCTTTCATCATCATACACGAGTGCCAATGTTTCATTAACCAGATCGTTTTCTGAATGATCGATAATAACCAGCTCGATCAATTTATTCGCCAATTCATTTTCGGTTGAAAATGACACAATCCAATCATCGCGTTTGTGAAAAAATCTTAAAATGGAGTCATTCTCCTTATTTTCATATTTTTTAGGGGCTTGATGCGGCTGTTGTTCCAGTCCTAAAGTGGCTAATGGCTTTTTTTGAACCGCACCGGCAAAGCCCGGCGTAGTGGGCAATGGAATACCAAGGCTATTAATAACCCTTAGCCTGGGAGAGCGTTGCCATTTTGCGTTTAAATCAGTAAGTAACGTTGTGATTGGTGCCACGTCTGTCAGTTTCGCCACTTGGACTCTGTAGTTTTCACCTCTTGGGATATCTTTAAACCAAGTTTGCCCACGCTGGTTAGTTTTTGCAGAAAATGTCCGATTTATCTGATTTACCAGTTCTAAGTCAATATTTGATACCGATGATTTTTCGGCATTGAAAGGAAAAATATCGAGTGCCACATAAAATAACCCCGGTTTTTCATCAGAAAGTTCCAATTGATGAACTGGGTAAGGCCTAATTCGGATCGCGCCATTTTGGCTTTCTGTGTAAACGCCACCAAGTGCTGTGTAACTGTCATCCACGTTAAATTCAACTGGTTTTAACAGTGATTGGATTTCTTGAGTTTTAAATGGTTTTTTGATCATGATTATTTCCTAAAAAATAAATGGTTGAACGAAAACCTGCTTGTCCATTGTTATCGTTCATTGTGGATATACTTCGTTGCGTTGAAAAGGGTGATAATTCGCATTTCTATTGACGTTGAGCCACATCCTGGCACTGGGGTCGTTGAGTGGGAACGCTTCTTAAAAGGGCAACCACAAGGGATTGCCCCTACAAGGACACAAAATAAAAACGATATTGTAGGGGCAATCCTTTATGGTTGCCCAGAAGTGTAGCCCAGAAGGTGAACCAATCCCATTCAACGATCCCAGTGCCCACATCCTAACAAAAAATCAATCCGTAAAATCCTTCAATCCGCTACTTTCAAAACACGTTCTAAACAATCAATCCGTAAAATCAGGAAAGAAGTTGTACTTCCCCAATCCGTGGTACTCATCGCTATCATCATCGCTTTGTTCCCCAAATTCTTGAGGCCGGAAAAATATGGGATCATAAATCAATAAATGCGTAAGCCTTTGAGTCGGCTTGCTGCCACATAAAGGGCAGTTTTCCAATTCTTGAAGAAAATAATTTCCACACTTATGGTGCTGGCATTTTTTCTTTCTACTTCACCATAATTAGTAGGCAAATAAAGCAATGGTTTTTTAATCCTTCGACTTTTAGTTAAATCAAAGGGCATTTTGCACTTTGAACAACTTTCTCCCTCAAAAACGGTATTGCATATTTTTTCGTTGTGCGTTTCTTGGCATTTCTTAAATTCTAGTTTCCCGGTTTTTAACTCAACGCCATGCTCTTCTAATTTCTCAAACAGCATACTTTGAGATAACAGACCAACCGCGGTTATTCTGAGTCTCAGTGTTTTTCTTGACTCGGTTGTCGACCCTTGCACAGCAAACTGTAGAAAACTGCCAAGATTGCCTTTTTTGGGCACCCAGTCAGAAAGTTTATATTTATTAGACAAATTCGTGAAAAATTCCATTGCAATTGAGCGTGCCATATCCTCTCTTTCCATTTTTTTTGGAAATACTTTATTAAACCCCCTGACACTGCCGTTGCCGAAAGCAAGTGCTCTCAATGCTTGTTGAATTTGAATTGAAATCAGCCTTTCCATTTCAACAACGGCGTTAACCCAATGACTTCCCCAAAGGGTTTTATTCACCACCCGTCGCCACCCACAGCCATAAGCAACCACCAATTCCCAAGCGCGCTGAACCCACTCATTTTTTCCGGGTATGGTGTCTGCCAATAAACCATAGAGATGACGCATCATTTCTGGGGGTGGTTCTTTGATTTTGGGGCCCAAAATGCACACCGCAATTTTTAACGCAATTTCATCATCACCATAATTGGTAAGACCCAAATCGGCTCTTATCCGACTCAACAATGACTCAAATTGTTTGGAATGAGTAATACTCAATCCAGTTTTTTGCTGATTAAGCCACTTCCTAACTTCTGAACATAACAATTGGCACATTATCCTACCTACTTATCTAGTAAAATGAGAATATAATTTTAAATCAAAATCTTATTAAAAGTATTTACCGGCCTCTAGGGAGTCCAAACTTTAGTTTGGGCAGAAGTTTTTGCGCGCAAAAACTTTAGCCACGAACACAATTTTATCAGCCTAGGGGTTGACTACTTATTACCTCAAACCTATTACCCATTACCTATTTCTTATCCATTACCT
>QNER01001303.1 GCA_003646175.1 Candidatus Parabeggiatoa sp. nov. 1 | reverse complement strand
TCAAAAAGCAACAGCAGGCAGACGTTTACGAGATAAACGAGGCTGGCAAACGGTTTACTGTGATACGCGATAAGTTGTCAGAGTGTCATGAGGGTGGGTGTGTGAGTATGATCACTTATGAGCTTAGGTGAGGAAAATTAGCACAGCGGATTGACGGATTGTTCGGATTTTATTCTTATAGCATTTCCCGATTGCGTAAAATACAAATACAATTTGAGTTCCAGGGGCGTTGCCCCAATGCCATTAAGTTAAGCACAAATACGTTCTATTGTAGGGTGGGCAACGTCTTTTGGTTGCCCACCTGCCCGGAGACGGTGGGCAAAAAAAACACTTTGCCCACCCTACAAAAAACCTTAAAAAAACCTTAACTTAATGGCATTGGGGCGTTGCCCCTGGCTAATTTCGCCCCTTTGGGGCTTTAAAACCCCTTTAAAATTATATAAATTACCTATTTTTGTATTTCATGCAATTGGGAAACGCTATATCAATCACAATCCAAGAATGAATGAAGGAAAGAAGTTGTACTCTCTAATAACAATCCGTCACATCCGAAAAGAAGCTGTACTATCTATTAGGAGAATTAAAACCATGCGACTTAAAATAACCCTAGTATTTTTAGCCATAGTATTGATAGCTGCCGCTATCGCTTTATATGTTCCTCAATCGCCACTGACTAGAGGGTATGGGGAAGAATATTCTGTGCCTCGCTCAGAAAATAAAGCCTCTGTGCAATATGATAACAAAGTGGCTCTCGTGATTGGTAATTGGAAATATCCAACGAAACCTTTATACAATCCCAAAAACGATGCCCACGATATTGCTCAGGTTCTTGACGCGCTGGGTTTTGATGTCACACAGAAGAACAACCTAAATCGTTCCGACTTAGATAAGGCTATTGTCAATTTTAAGAACGAACTCAAAGGGAGTGGCGTAGGATTTTTCTATTACGCCGGGCATGGGCTACATGTCGGGGATGATAATTACATGATACCGATAGATTTTGAGCCCCAAAACCTGAGAGATACCGGATTAACCAAACGCGCAGCGACCCCCGTTAATTGGGTTATGGAGGTGATGAAACAGGCCGGCAGTCAGATAAATATTGTGGTCATTGATGCTTGTCGTGCGATACCCAAACCGAAGACACAACAGGCTCACCGTTTTATAGGTGACACTTCCGAGTTTGAAGGTTTATCTAAGGTAAACCCGCCCATAGGGACTATTATTGGTTATGCGGCCGATGTCGGTGGATTAGCCAAAGATAACGAAACAGAAAGAAATGGCTTATACACAAAGTACCTACTGAAGCATCTGAATAAGCCGGGATTGACTATAGAAAAAGTGTTTAAAAACACGGCTACAGATGTGGCTATGGCGAGTGTTCATAAACAAGTGCCTTGGTATCATAGTTCTTTGATGGGGGAAGATTTTTGTTTGGCGAGTTGTAAAACACCTGAAGAAAACCGAAAGGTGGCCGAACAAGCCCGTTTAGTACAGGAAAAGGAACAGCTTCAGCGTGACAATGCCGAACTTCAAGCCAAACTGGCCCGTTTAGCGCAGGAAAAGGAAGCGATGCAACGTGAACAATCCAGATTGCAAGCCGAACAAGAACGTCTCGCTCGTCAACGAGAGTCCACACGAATCAGCAAAGTCTTTCGTGATCGTTTAGCGGATGGTAGTCAAGGGCCCGAAATGGTCTGGATTCCGGCAGGCACATTTCGGATGGGTGATCTTCAGGGCGGTGGCGGCTCTGATGAACAGCCAGTGCATTCTGTGTCGGTGGCACGCTTTGCGATGGGCCGCTATGAAGTGACGGTGGGTGAGTTTCGGCGATTTGTGAACGCGACTGGATATCAAACGGAGGCAGAAAAGGAAGGAAGTTGTTCGGTTTGGGTGGGCGACAGTTCTGGGAAAAACTGGCGTAATCTGGGTTTTTCTCAAAATGAGAATCATCCAGTGGTGTGTGTCAGTTGGAATGATGCCACCGCTTATGCAGAATGGTTAACGCAACAAACCGGGAAACAATACCGCTTACCTACCGAGGCTGAGTGGGAATACGCGGCGCGTGCTGGCACAACAACGTCGCGTTATTGGGGCAATAATCCGGATGATGCGTGTCGTTATGCGAATGTCCATGACAACACTTCCAAGCAAGAAAATCAAGGTTTTTCATGGACTCATCATGATTGCACAGATGGTTACGCACAGACCGCACCTGTGGGTCGTTTTCAGCCTAATGGGTTTGATTTGTTTGATATGTTGGGCAATGTCTGGGAGTGGACATGTTCTGAATATCAGGAGACTTATAATGGTGCAGAAAATAAGTGTATTAGTCAGAGCGGCAGCCTTCGTGCGCTCCGCGGTGGTGCGTGGGGCGGCAAACCGAGGGGCGTGCGGTCAGCGGGCCGTAGCTGGGGCTCGCATGGCTACCGCAGCGTCACCGTGGGGCTTCGCCTCGCCAGGCTTTAGTTTTGAATTTTGGATTTTTGAATTTTGGCAGCTTTTTTTTTTGTTTTTGGTTTTTTTCCTTTGCGGTTTTGATTTTTTGGTTTTTTTGACCGCACGAAGTGCGGGTTTTGGTTTTTGGTTTTTGG
>QNER01001302.1 GCA_003646175.1 Candidatus Parabeggiatoa sp. nov. 1 | reverse complement strand
TCTTTCGCAAAAGTGATACTATCGCAAAAAAAGCGATAGCATCACGAAATAAATTGAAAAAATCAATATGTTATAATTTTTGTCCTGTACATAGCTTATTAAGAAACAAGTCTATTGAAAACCGAGTACCACAAATTTTGTTCCTAAACGAATAAACCTAACAAATTCAATTAATTATTCGTTTATCCCCGTCATTCGTTGTACTTGATTAAAAAAACTGATAGAGTTGTAATAGGTAATGGGCTTGCTGGAATAAATTTAACGGAAAAAATCCTATCACCTAAAACTCACTACCTATTACCTATTACCTATTACCTATTACTTCGATAAACTGTTAATTATTTTTTAGAAAATACTGACGGTGCCATTTATTTAGTATCCACCCAGAAACCCCACAGCCCATTTTTAAAATCAAAATACAAGAATGTAGAATTTCGTACTTTCTGGATGGACACTATTCAGTATTTTGTTAAGCCAAAAAACCTTGCGTTTTGTGCATATATGTGGAGATGATTTAGATTGTCAATACAATTCTTAACCCTTAATAAAGACTACGCTGGACACCATATTCAAGGCGAGCGTGATTATCAAGAAGACTACTTTCGCTTTGATAACAGTAGAGCCAATGATTTTTTGATGATACTGGCAGATGGCATGGGCGGATACGAAGGCGGCGCGGTAGCCAGTAGTTGCGCCGTTGAAACTTTCATGGATAGTTATCACATAGCCAAAGGCAGCGCGGCGGAACGGTTACAGCAAGCCTTACAAAAAACCAATCTCCAATTGGCCTTAGAGAAACCGTCAAAACCAAAATTGGCCAATATGGGTTGTACCTTAGTCGGAGCTGCTATCCATCGCGATCAATTGGAATGGATTAGCGTAGGTGATTCCCCCTTATGGCTTTACAAGGCCGGGCGATTACACCGCTTAAATGCAGATCACTCCATGAAACCTATTTTGCAAAAACAGGTACAGCGCGGTGAACTCACGCCAAAAATAGCGGCTGCTCATCCGGAGCGTAATATGCTACGCTCGGCACTTACAGGGGCAAAAATTGAACTGATTGATCAATCTTCTGTGCCTTTAAAATTATTGCCCGGTGCTCGTATCCTATTAGCCAGCGATGGTATATTCACACTTTCCGAATCAGAAATCCGCAAAATTTTGCGAAAAGATTTGAGTGCTCAAAAATTAGTCAACCAATTGCTAGCGGCTGTCCATAAAAAAGGTAAAAAATATCAAGATAATACCACCGCTTTAGTGGTTAAGATACCTGATGAACAGGACGCGGTGAAAAAACCTTGGCGTTGGCAAACGAGCGTTTTGCTGTCGTTGTTAATATTGAGTCTCATTATCTGGACAAGTGATCAGTTTCGGATGATTAATTGGCCTGATTTAATAACGTGTTTTTCTAAAACGTCGATCGCTGTGCCTGCTGAGCGGCAAAATACTGAAGATATTAAAAATCAATTGGGTGCCAATTCTAAGAAACCGTCTGAAGAGCAACACATCGATGCTACTTCTGAGCTGCAAGACAAACAGCCAAAATAAAAAGAAACTTTTCAATCATCGTTTGCTACAAAAAAGATTTGGAAGTCAATAAACGACGGCAATGATGAGTTAACGGGAAAGGGGGGGGGAAGGACAATGGATAATGACTAATTAATAATTAGCAAGCGTCATTAGCAAGAAGCTCAATTATTGAAAAATCACCATAACAACTGACAAGGGAGCAAAAAAAATAATTGGTACTTACCGCCGTGATTGTGAGCTTTTTTTATTTGGATAGCCATAAAATAACACTTTGAATTGGAATAAATCACTCTGTGTCCCCTCGTTAACTGTGTGAATAGACCCAACTCTTCGGTTTAGAAACCAAGTGTTATCAAAAATAACTTAATTAATTTATTTATGGGTTTATTATTTGGGAATTCCCAACACCCCGTGGGCCCCAGCTCCCATAATTTTTAACAAAATCTCTTGATTTTCTAAGGCTTGCCCCTTCGCTTTAGGATCTATGCCTTGAGTTCCGTAAAGTAGTAACTCCATATTCAAAGTAGCAAACCAAATTTTGCCGCTTTTGTCTTCATATACAGCAATCCGACAGGGCAAATAGGCAGCAAAATCGGGGTTATGTTCCAACAGAGTGGCCACACGAGCGGCATCACAAAATTCAAATATTTCTACAAACCGAGAATATTTTCCCGTGATGGCTTCGATTTCTTTATGTAAAGGATAAGTGGCAATCAATTTGATATTCAGTTGAGCAGCACGCTTTTTCATGGCATTGATAGCTTGTTCTATCGTGACATCATTTTCTAATGGGGTTTTAATGATCATTGCGCTGGCAACATCTTTTTTTAAAACTTGTTCAACAAACTTTCCGAAAAAACCAATGAATTCGTCATTAAAGGAGTGTGCCAGTTGTTGGCCTTGAAAATATAAAAACACGATTCCCGCTACCAGCAACAAACCCAACATCACCAACAGATTTCTTATCAATTTGAATAGCAACCCTAACAGGCCATGTTTTTTTGACTTATAGTAAACGATGGTACTGGGCAGTTGTGAATATGTGACTTTGTGCGACATGA
>QNER01001301.1 GCA_003646175.1 Candidatus Parabeggiatoa sp. nov. 1 | reverse complement strand
TATCAATGCCACAAGACTCAGGGTCTTTTTTGCATTCCTTTTTAGTATCTGCTTTGGCTGTATCAATAGCATCAGAATTATCAATGCCACAAGACTCAGGGTCTTTTTTGCATTCCTTTTTAGCGTCTTCTTTGGCTGTTTTAATAGCCTCAGAATTATCAATTCCACAAGACTCAGGGTCTTTTTTGCATTCCTTTTCAGCATCTGCTTTGGCTGTATCAATAGCCTCAGAGTTATCAATGCCACAAGACTTAGGGTCTTTTTTGCATTCCTTTTTACCTACTTCAACACCTTCTGTATATGCTTCTTCTTCTTCAGTAGATGAAGGTTTATACCCAGGTTCATCAAGAACACATTTAGGTACTGTATCCATAAAACCAATCAGACCAGTACTAACATTTTCGAGATGTTGTCCATCAGGACAGCCTAAAACCGCAATTGAATTTGTTGCAATAAAAAAATAAAGTAAACCTATTAAGTAATTTAAATACTTATTAATAATTTTCTCCTTACCAATAAAGCCTGGGGTCATTGAATGAGATTCAGGTTATTATTATCTCATTTCGGAGGTTAGGAATGAAAACTCAATTAAACTCGAAACTAAACCTTTTAGTTTTTGAAAACTAAAAGGTTTGGCTTAAAAGTTTCGGAAGTTATTAAAGCCTCATTCCTTAGTGGCTGCGATGCTAAAACCAGTACCTAATTCTAAAGCCATTTCCAAACAGCGATACTGATTATAACTTCGCTGCGAGCCATGGATGGCGAGTAGTCTCTGGTAGCTGGGCGCTTTCTTCAGAAAGCGCAAGCCAGCGTAGAGTCATGGGGGAACCTCCGCCTCGGGAGGAGAGTGGTACCAGACAGCCAGAGCCCTTTTGATCCGTGTCGCGGGAAGCAAAGGCAAAATGGGCATGGATGCCCATTTTGCCCTCTTTGCCCCATCGACACTACTTTGTTCATATTGACGTGGTATTGATATTTCATTAACGCCTTGGGGATAAATTTCACCCTGGTAACGTTTTGCACTTTTCTCGAACTGTTCCATAAGCTTATCATTACGTGGCAGTTCATGCTTTTTCACACGCCGAAAATGATCACGATATAATCTATACACTTCATAATCAGTTGCGGCCATTTCAACCGCTATACCATTTGCTTCTGTGCCTAAAGTCCCTGATGGCAAGTCCGAATAAATTCCACGACTGTCTGATGGGTCTTCTTTTTTCTGATTTTGGGACAGCGGCAAACTGCTGCAACTAAGTAATAAACAACACAAAAAGAACAATAAAAAACTTTTTTTTCTTATTCTAGACCTATAGACGTTCAAATAAATAACCCAAGTTGCCACCTATAACACCATGATTTCTTATAAATCAACCAGTTATGTCAGCGAGGCTTTGAGGGTACCAAAAAGCAAGCATAATAAAATCAATGACTTAATGATAGGTAGCAACTTGGGTTAAATAACTTAACGGATAGTATCCCTTATTAGGGATGCTATCTGTTGTGGCTTGTAAAATTATTTATATGAACATCTATACAACTCCTCCACCACAACAAACACTTCATCAAACGTGACCCCCAACTGAAATGTCAACCATTTACCCCAATAAACCGCACCTTCCATGAGTGTTATAATGAACTGTGTAAAAAGTGAGTTTTTGGTGTTTATACTATGGTTTGGATACTTTCCTCTTGCATACTTAAATTTGAAGTCAAGATCATATCTTAAATTCTCATCATCATCAAGTAACAATCGCAAATATTCCATAATCTCTTTGCGGTTTATGTTCGATTCAAAAAAAAAGGGCCAAACACTTTGCCCGGCCCTTTCCACATTCAAATCCGATCAATTGCGCACATCTCCAACCTGCCCACGTAACCAAGTATTCGGACTCGATGGCGGGACGATCATTATACAGGACACGCCGAATAAGTTTAGCCAAAAAACGCCTATCATCTTTTGACTTAGGTCGCTACCACTTCAGTTTCCTGTTTAAACCCACCAATCATCGCCTCCAATTTAGCCCGTGTCTGTGCATTTTTATCTATTTTGGGAACGCATTTCTCCAATACGTTGCCAATGCGTTTAGCGGCATTTAATCGAAATCCTGCTGTGTCGCTGCCCTCGACTTCATACCCTTGTTTTTTTGCCCAAGTCACAAAATTATTTTCATCAATAGGTAAATGTTTATTGGCCACATACTCTGTCAATGCAGATTTGACCAAACGGCTGTCTAAACCCAATTTTGTGTATTGCGCCCGGACTGTACTACCCGTGTTTTTTCTAAAATCAGCCAACTCCACTTCTCGCGTGTTGTCATCCCAATTGGCCATGATTTTTTCCACTTGATCACGACGATTTTGTTGAAACGTTTGTTCCAAATGGGCCATCGTTTTTTCTTCATTGCACTTACTTTCAATCCGGTCCAAACGACTTTGTGTTTGGGCATCAGGATAATTGCCAGTTTGAACTGAGGTTTGAGATGAAGTTTGAGCTAACGGTTTTTCAATGGGCGTGAAATCACCATTTAGATAATTTTTCACCACGCCCTGTAAAAACGCAATTGGTTTTTCGATGGTGCCTTTTTCTAGGGC
>QNER01001300.1 GCA_003646175.1 Candidatus Parabeggiatoa sp. nov. 1 | reverse complement strand
TATTGTTATAGGCCCACGCCACCCAGTCGTCGAGGTAAACTTCGACCTCAAAATGGGAAAAGCGATTGGCTAACGGGGCGGGCATCGTGTAAGTAACACCCCGATCCCCTTGGCGATTACCGGCCGCGATAATCGCCCAGCCGTTTGGGACTTGGTATTCGCCTAAGCGACGATCTAATATCAGTTGATAAGCGGCGGCCGACACGCTAGGCGGTGCGGAAGTGATCTCGTCCAAAAATAAAATACCCACCGCACCATGGCGTTCAATATCTGGCAAAATGGCCGGAACCGCCCATTCTACATGATTGCCGGTTCGGAACGGGATACCACGTAAATCACTGGGTTCCATTTGCGACAGGCGAATATCAATGATGGGAGCCTGATGCTTGACCGCCACTTGAGCCACGATTTGGGATTTACCCACGCCGGGCGGCCCCCATAACATGACTGGCGTGTGATGTCCATCGTGTGTGCTTAGAAATTCACGATCTAATATAATATTGAGTTGAGCAGGGCGCATGTTAGTTTTTTTGTGTTCCGTTTTCAGTTGAGGCACCCTTCATTTATCCCGAAAAGGGCTTGCGCGGGAGATTGCCCCTACCATATCCAATGGCCAGTAGGGGCAATCCTTTATGGTTGCCCCCAATATTTTGAAGATGCCTTAGTTGATAAGAAAAATTTTCGGCCTCAGACTTTTGCTTATGAGTCGAGTGTGACCCCGACTTGATGTCGATGTCACATTTTTTTGGTAGCCACCCAACGTCTTTTTGTTGCCCACCATTTTTGGTGTATAGTGAGAACAAAAGGACCTTGCCCACCTTACATTAGCATTATCTACATCAAATGGAAGTCACACTCTATTAGTCAGTACAAAGTTATATAATATAGTACAGCGAATCCCAGAAATAAACGAATGGGGGTTGAAGTCAACGCCTTTGTACCGAGATTCACTGTACTATGTGCACGTGCTAATTCGTTTATTTCGCTAATTCGCGGTACTAAACAATCCTTGTAATTAGTTAACATGAAAAAAACCTCGAAACCCTCTCATAGTTCAGGGCAACAACATTTAATAGAACCGCCCGTCGTCGTCGATTTTCAACAATTGCTGGCTGAATCCAAGCTATCTGAAAACGAACAAGGCATCGTCAAAAGGCGGTTGATTGAAAACCGAGACGCATTTGGAAAAATGCTACAACGGTTATTAGCACGACAAATCAAACAAGAAACCAGCCCCCTGGATATGCCTCAATCGCTCAAAAACCTCGAAGAAAATGAGGGCCGAGAAATCAGGCGCTTTGATTCGGTTGCCAAAATCTTGTCTCGTGATTTTCCCGAGCTGCTTCAATTTATCTTAGCAGAGTACCAAGTTGAAGCCCAAAATAGCAAAGCACTGATTGCTTTATCAAACGGATAGCTGATGTTATCTTTGAAGCCAAGGACAAAAGCGGCAAAGAGGTGATTATCCATATCGAGTTTGAAAGTCAATATAAATCCGATCTATGTACAGGACAAAAAATTGATTTTAAAATGTTTCGTGATGCTATCGCTTTTTTTGCGATGTGATGCTATCGCTTTTTGTGGCGTATGTATCACTACGCGGTAGCATTTTCATTTCGCTGCGATCCATGGATTTTGATTCTAAGTAAAGTGATACTATCGCCAAAAAAGCGATAGCATCACGACTTGAACGCTTTTTTGTCCTGTACAAAGAAATCCGTTCAAGAAATGGACCAACGGAAATTGGAATATCGGCACCTGATGGAAATGGATGAAGACTTCCAAGGAAAGGTGGTTCTGTGCAATGTATTTTATCTTCGAGGTTCTCCCGAAGACAAGGCGATGATTGAAGATCGAACCGTCAAACTCCCGAACTCCGATCCCAGATATTCAGGTGAATTGAAATACAAGGCCTATCACCTGTCTCTGGTGACGATTGAGACGATCATCAACCGAAAGCTGCCGTTTTTGCTCCCGTTTGTCATTGAGTCCGAATTGAGAACCCTCAAAGAATCCTCGACAAGCAGAGCAACAAGCCTTATGCTTTCTCTTCTTCAGCAAATTGATGAGCATGAAGCGGAATTGACTGAGATGATTATGGCTCTGACGGCGGAGCAAATGGAAAGTTTGCGAACCGTCATTGAATATTTGTGGGGAAAGTCCTATAGTAAAGATGTGTTCAACCAATCGACTTTACTTAAGCTTATGAGAGAACAACTGAATTTCCGGCAAAGAGACATCCAGTGGGGCCGAACTGAGGGCCGAGATGAGGGCCTTGCAAAAGGAATAAGCGTAGCCAAATTGATGCTGCAACAAGGAAAAATAACCCAAGAACAACTGGAATTTTTTATCCAGCAGATGGAAGAAAAGGACAAGAAAAAACAACAAAAATGGTAATGGTAAATAAGATATTGATAGATTGTAGTCATGTCATTCCTTAGTTTCGGCTGGGGAATGACGATTGTTCAATATCTTGTTGGCCACGGCTGGGGTGTTAAATTTGAGGTATTTTGGCTACTTTTTTTTCACCCAAGATTCGTAGGGTGGGTAAGCTGTCGACAATGAACTCAATATAAACCCAGATTTCACCGACCGCTTGGGT
>QNER01001299.1 GCA_003646175.1 Candidatus Parabeggiatoa sp. nov. 1 | reverse complement strand
ATTTATCAAATTCAACGTCTGAAATCAATAACCATTCATTTGTACATGGAATTTCACCATACTGTAGGATTTCCCCACATCCACAAGTCAGATTTGGCATATCAATTATTTTTCAATGATAACTTAATCACATATTACTTTGGCAATGTCACATTTCAATAAAAACCAAGTTTTTCGTACAAGGTTCGCCTTGAACTCCTGATAAACTATGCAGCCTTCTCGTACAAGGTTCGCCTTGAACTCCTGAGAAACTATGCCGCCTTCTCGTGCAAGGTTCGCCTTGAACTCCTGAGAAACTATGCGGCCTTCTCGTACAAAGTTCGCCTGAAACGAATGGTAATATGACATTGTCAAGTTGCATACTCTATATTTAAATATTACATACTCTATATTTAGCCATTAGTTTATTTATTCAACCAGCCATTAATTATTAGCATAGTCTATGCCGCTGCCAAATGGATGACTAAAACGATGAATGGTCGTTTTTGACTGACAAACGGTATTTTCGGCGGTGCGACTTAAAGAAAAATATCCATTAGGGCAAATTAAATGACCTATTAGCGAAATAGCAATGCCAATCTCACATTAAAATCACCATTCTCACGCTGGAACGCAAAAACGGGGGGCAGACAAAAGAAAGTCAATATTGCAGCGTCGTACCCATTCATTGTGAATCCATGGACATGTTTGCCAATTAATGCGTACCTTGACGCGCGGGTTTCAAGTATTGTTATAAAGTATTAAGTCGCCCTCCATAAGTTAAGTGTAGTACAACGGATTTGGTTCATCTCCGGATTGACGCAAACCATTATCCCATCATTTTTTCCTCGTTCATTTCTAAATGACTTATTTAGAGGGTTGATGAATAGGTAAATCTTTAATTAATCTAGGTTTCCTAGAGACAACGGGCCGATTTTCCAATTTTTGCCGTTCTTGATAATACTGACCTAAAGCACGCACATCATAATTAAATTGGGCAGCCAGTTTGGCACTGTTCATACGAATTTCTTCTACAATAGGATCATTCCACATTAAAATTCTCCTAATAATTCCTCTGGGGTACAAATGATGGGAGTCCGATAGCCAAATTGAGTACAAGTTTGTTCTATCTCTTCACGTTTTTCAGCATTGGCAAGATGTTTGCAGTTCCACGTCAACAAATAGTTAATACCATGGACACAGGCAACAGACAAATGATAAGCATCCCGAACTTCGTTTTTTGGGATCGCCTTAAAATCTATTAAGTAACCCGCAAAGGTAATGATTTCTTCAGAAACATCAAGATGAGTGATACCTTCTAACGCGGTTAATCTTTTGGCAGCGGCTTGTGGATCACCTAATTTAGCTTCATCAATGACCACTTGAGAAATAAATAAGTCAAAAGACTGACGCTGGTTTTCCCACCAATCGCTTGTAATACTTTGATGAGCGGCTACAATCAAATCTCGACTCGGCTTTGCCGTGAGATAACTTACAAAACTGGTTTCTAAATAGACTGAAGGTTTTTCCATAAGCAAACAGTAAACAAACAGTAAACAACCCTAACATTATAAGCATTTTAATTAAAGTATAGCTAATTTCGGATGCCAAGTACCACGAATGAAGAAATCAATCTAAATCGTTCATGGCAAAGCACTTTTCACCCAGAAATATCTTGAACCTTTAAGCAAACCTATTATCCCACCATTCTTCGTTTTATTTTAGGCTCGCTCAGATTTTATCAAATTCAACCTGCGAGAATTTTTGTGTACAAAAGTTTTAGCTTCGATCAGATTTTATCAAATTCAACCGGCGAGACTTTTGGTGTACAAAACTTTTAGCCTCGCTCATAAATCAATAACAATTTATTTAAGCAATAAATACAATATATTACATAATCTATTATCTATTCTACCAAACAATCCCCTCGCTTTTAATGCGAATTAAGGGTTGAACAAGTCATTGAAAAATCACGTTATTAAAATTAACCATTTGGCGTGTCTCTACCAATTGATTTTTTAACGTCTTGTTTTTATTAGATGCGGAAGTTTTAACTCTTAATTCGCATTTTTAATATGCAACTACTTATTAATATTTATAATAGTCCATCAAAAAGCTAAATGGTGTCATTAAACTGACGAATGGTAGAATTTTTCTGACAAACGGTATTTTCGGCGGTGCGACTTAAAGAAAAATATCCATTAGGGCAAATTAAATGACCTATTAGCGAAATAGCAATGCCAATCTCACATTAAAACCACACAGGCGCGCAAAAACGGGGGGCAGACAAGTCAGTATTGCAGCGTCGTACCCATTTATTAGTTCATCATGGTATGGACATGCTCGCCAATCAATGCGTACCTTAACGCGCTGGTTTCAAGTATTGTTATAAAGTATAAGTAGCCCTCCATGAGTGAAGTATAGCACAACGGATTTGGGGAATAAACGGATTAAGCAAACCTATTACTCCATCATTTTTTCCAGTCGTTCATTTGGAAAGAAGTTGTACTCCCCATTGTTCTCTCGATTTGATAAATGCCATTGTGGAACATAAGGTTGTGGTTTTGCTTGAAAACCGTCCCAAAATAGCCATATTGTACCACAACGGGTACATTTAATTAAACT
>QNER01001298.1 GCA_003646175.1 Candidatus Parabeggiatoa sp. nov. 1 | reverse complement strand
TTCCGCTGTGACTTTTGACGATATGATCGCGTTCTGTCGCAAACGGATAGCAGACTTCAAAGTGCCTAGTGTCATTGAGTTTGTGGATTCTCTGCCCAAAAGTAGAACTGGCAAAATACTTAAACGCATACTTCGGGAAAAAAATATTCAAACAAAAACCTTGGAAACTGATAAGCCGTTATCGTCTACTAAACAACCAGATGAACTACCATCACATTCTTCTCATACCCATAAAAATATTAAAAACTGGATAGCGAGTTGGTTAGCCAAAAAACTCGAACTTGATGTGAATGTGATAGAAACCAACAAGCCTTTTGCTGAATATGGCATGACCTCTATACTGGCTGTCAACTTAGCCCAAGATTTAGGCCATTGGCTAGAACGTTCGTTAGAGGCCATAATCGCCTGGAACTTTCCCACCGTTGATTCTATGGCTTCTTACCTGGCCGATCAGAATTCCTTGGTGCCGGCAACATTCTCAAAATCGGTTGGGATAACCGAGTTAAGCCATTTTTCAGACAAACCCGCTTGGGGGGAACCCATTGCCATTATCGGCATGGGTTGCCGCTTTCCGGGCGGTGCTAACACGCCTGAGAGTTTCTGGCAGTTGCTGCATAATGGGACAGATGCCATTACAGATATTCCGCCGTCGAGATGGGACCTCAAAACTTACTATGATCCAGATCCAGACGCACCGGGCAAAATGTATATAAAGGCTGGCGGTTTTTTAGATGATATTGACAAATTTGATCCGCTGTTTTTTGGGATGTCACCACGGGAAGCCATCAGTCTCGATCCACAACAAAGGTTGCTTTTGGAAGTGAGTTGGGAAGCCCTCGAAAAAGCTGGAATCGCACCCAGTCAACTCAGTGGTAGCCAAACCGGTGTCTTTGTTGGGGGGTTCTGGGATGACTACTCGGCATTGCAATTGTACGCCGACGAACCCAGCCAGATTGATGGTTTTCGCGTGTTGAGTAACTTGCGTAGTTTATCAGCGGGTCGCATCGCCTACGTTTTGGGACTCCATGGGCCGACCATGCAAGTTGATACCGCATGTTCTTCGGCGCTGCTGGCCACACATCTTGCCTGCCAATCATTACACAACCATGAGTGTCATATGGCGCTGGTGGGTGGCGTGAGCTTAAGTCTCTCTCCGCAAGAAACCATCGGTCTGTGTCGGACGGGGGCTTTGGCAGCTGATGGTCGTTGCAAAACCTTCGATGCGAAAGCGGATGGGTTCGGGCAAGGTGAAGGATGTGGCATTGTCGTGCTAAAGCGTTTCTCCGATGCGGTCAAAGAGGGTGACAATATCCTGGCCTTGATTCGAGGTTCTGCGGTTAATCATGATGGTCGCAGTAACGGCCTCACGGTTCCCAATGGCTCCGCTCAGGAAGCCTTACTACGTCAAGCCTTGACCAATGCGGCCGTCGAGCCTGAACAGATACAATATATAGAAACACACGGAACCGGCACCTCGTTGGGCGATCCAATTGAGGTTTTAGCCCTAGCTAACGCGTTCAGACCAGAAAGCCAAGTACCGCTTGCTATTGGCTCGGTCAAGACTAATTTGGGTCATTTAAAATCAGCGGCCGGGGTGGCTTCGTTGATGAAGGTAGTGCTTTCGCTCCAACATGCTGAAATTCCACCTAATTTGCATTTTACCGAACCAAACCCACATATTCCGTGGGATAAACTACCGTTCACGGTTCCCACCGAACCGACACTGTGGGCCGGTGAAACCAAGTTAGCGGGAGTCAGTTCCTTTGGCATGAGCGGGACTAACGTACATTTGATTGTAGAGGGCGCACCTCAATTTCAGTCTGTGCCACCAATGGAATCTAACTTCCAACTTTTGGTGTTGTCTGCCAAAAATAATGAGCGGCTCAAAGTCTATGCTCAGAAAATAATAGATTTTTTAGAGTCTGGACCGGAAAATCTTTCTCTTGCCAATCTCACCTATACTTTGCAAGTGGGTCGCAATGCCATGGAAGAACGGTTGGCAATGGTGGTTTCTAGTCTTTTCGAGGTGAAAGAAAAATTAACGCAATACCTTCAAGAAAACACCAGAATAAACAATGTTTATTGTGGAAATGTCAAAACTCACCAAGAGACCTCCGAGCTTCTGCTTGACGGAAGACCCGGAAAAGAATTTGTGAGACTCATTATTGAAGATAGAGAACTCACCAAGTTAGCCCAACTGTGGACATTGGGGGTGAACATAGATTGGCAATTACTCTATGGGAACCAAAAGCCGCAGCGTATTTCGTTGCCAACTTATCCGTTTGCAAGAGAGCGATATTGGAAACCGATAACCGAACCCAAATTGAAAGGGATAAACCGTAACCCGGTTGCTACAATCCCATCAAAAACGCCCGTCAAAACTCAGTATTACCAAAGCGTGTGGGAAAAATCGCGGCTTGATATTGATGCCATGGTACCCACTTCATCGGGTTTGATACTGCTGTTTGATATGGATGAAACTCGATACTTTGATTTCCAAAAGCGAGAAATCGGTGATGTTATTCTTGTCAAACCGGGCAGTAGCTACCAAGAGTTAGGTTCCAATATCTATTGTCTTAATCCGACTCAAAAGACTGACTATCATCA
>QNER01001297.1 GCA_003646175.1 Candidatus Parabeggiatoa sp. nov. 1 | reverse complement strand
TTTTGCAAAGGGGGATTGAGGGGGATTTGCTACACGTTCAAAGGCTTGCAGTAACGTTTGGACTTCTTTTTCACGACCATAAAGTTTTTGTGGAATTTGAAAGCGGCCGGAAAAATCATGTTGCGCCAATTCAACGGAAAAACCTCGAAGGTTTTGAAAACCTTCGAGATTTTTAAGACATGTTTCTAAATCAAATTTTAAGCCAACGGCCGATTGATAACGATCTTCGGCATTTTTTGCCATCAATTTCATGACAATATCTGATAAAACATTTGGCACGTCGGAATTTATTTCACCAACCGGCACTGGGGTTTTAGCAATATGACAATGCACTAATTCGAGTGAATCGGTTGAGTTAAAAGGTTGCAGCCCAGTCAACATTTCATAAAAAGTCACCCCCAGTGAGTACAAATCGGTGCGATAATCAATACTGCGATTAATTCGCCCGGTTTGTTCTGGAGAAATATAAGCGAGTGTGCCTTCTAAATGTTCGGGATTTTTCAGGGTGGTTTTTTCACGCTTCAAACGGCTGGCAATACAAAAGTCAATGATTTTAAACTGGTTAGTGTCATGATTTAAAATAATATTACTGGGGTTAATATCCTTATGAATAATGTTAGCCGCGTGAATTTCACCCAAATTGTGAGCGATTTGGATAGCGAGGGGCAGAAAGTCTGAAATCGAAATCCCCCCTTGCCACCCTTTTTCAAAAGTGGGGATAGCCATCAATTGTTTGAGAGACTCACCACCAAAATCCTCTAAAATGATAATCAGCGTATTTTGATATTTTTCAATATGATACGCTTTAATAACGCCGGGGAGAGTGAGGCTACGTGTGATTTCATACTCTTGCTGATAGCGGCTCAATTCTTCTTTGGTGGGATAATCTGCTTTGAGGACTTTGAGGATAACAGGTTGATTATTTTCAGAACAAATGCCACGATAGACGAGCGATTTGGCACTTTCGTAAATTTTTTGAGTAATCTGATAGTTGGGAATAGTTATCATGGTAGTGTTGTCCGGGTAACATCTAGTACAACGGATTTGGGGTATAAACGGATTTTCATATTTGGGGGTGGCGGTGTTTAGCCATGACGATTTATTTCGTCAATTCGTTGTACTCTGATAGGTAGTAAGAGATTTAGGCTTAAATTATTTTTTCTTTCTGGTAATTTATAGTGTATATAAAAATTGTTCTAATGCAAAAACTTTCAATGTTTGTTTAAACTTTTTTGCGGTTTTGTCCAGCATTCAGGGTGCTCTCGATCTCAGGAGTTCAAAGCGCAGCTTTGTTACTAGCCCACAAAGCTGCGCTTTGGACTCCAAGTGCAAATAAATAATTATGAAATCCATTAATCCTCAATTTTTAATTTGGGCATTTATTATTATTACAGGTGTTGTTGGCTATCAATACTACCAGCATAACTATACCCCTGTCTCGTTGCCCGGCTTACCAGAACCTAAACCTAATGAGCGTCGCCCCGATTTCACGTTGCCAAATATCACCGGGCAAATGCACAGCAATGCTGAATGGGATGGCAAAGTTGTTGTGGTGAATTTTTGGGCCACTTGGTGCCAGTCTTGCCGGAAAGAAATTCAGGTTTTTATCAAATTGCAAGATGAATATGCCGAACAAGGTGTGCAGTTTATTGGTATCGCCGTGCGTGATGATACCGAATCCGTCAAACGTTTTGCCAAAGACATGGGCATTAATTACCCACTCTTGATTGATAAACAAAAAAACTTTATTCTATCAAAAACTTTTGGTAATACAATTGGTGCGTTGCCATTTACGGTGGTTGTTGATCGTAAAGGCAACATTGTCTCGCGGTTTGCAGGCGAAATGAATGAACGCGCGGCCAAAAAAACCTTTGTGCCGTTTTTGGGGACTTAGATTTTTTCCCCAGGTTGCACCCTCATCGTTATACGCAAGTCAAAATGTAGCCACCCAGGTCTTTTTTGCCCACCCTACAAAAAAAAATTTTAAATCAAATGCTTAAATACTTATGTATCACGATGTGGGTTGCACCTGGGGCTATTCACATTTTCAGGCCTGAAAACCCCTTCGGGGTTGATAAAAGTGATTTGGGTATGTTTTCTGGTATGTTAATTTTTTGGAGTTACCTTAGAAAAAAATAACACACCCCTACTCCTATTTTAAGGGGAATCAAAATCGTGGAAAGTCCAATTTTAAGAGTGCAAGGGGTGTGGTGGTATATTTTTTGGAAGTTCTTAAACTCACATGATCAATATTTTCAATTCCCGAATAGCAGTTTTTATTTCACCTTAAGTAAACTTATTTTTGATACAATAATAAGTTTACGTAACACAAGAGGCTCATTAATCAAATTCAAGCATCCTCACCTTTCCCGTGAGACTTCGAGGGCAAGGGCAAGGGGCAACCAAAAAAATAATTGGCTCAGGCAAAAATTTTGCCAAAAACTTGGTTTTTGGGATTAGCATTTGGGATAGTTATTTATTTGGTACTCCCTGAGGGTGGGAATTTTTATTGGAGACAAAAATATGGTTTATACAAAAAAACATCCCGCCCTGTTCATCATGGGTGTTGCTATGGTAGCATTGGGCGCGTTGGCTCATTTTGGCCTGA
>QNER01001296.1 GCA_003646175.1 Candidatus Parabeggiatoa sp. nov. 1 | reverse complement strand
TTCCACCGTTGTTGCGTTAATGCAAGCGCAATCGGAAAGAGCGGTGAAAACGTTTTCCATCGGCTTTTATGAAGACGGTTATAATGAAGCCAAACATGCCAAAGCGGTTGCCCATCACTTAGGGACGGAGCATACCGAACTTTATGTGACTTCAGAAGAAGCGATGGCAGTCATTCCGCGTTTACCCACCCTGTGGGATGAACCGTTCTCAGATTCTTCGCAGATTCCTACCTTCCTCGTTTCTCAATTAGCGCGTCAGCATGTGACTGTCAGCCTGTCCGGTGACGGGGGAGATGAATTGTTTGCCGGCTATAACCGCCATTTTTGGGGGAGACGTATTTGGAAAAATATCGGCTGGATGCCTGGGCGTTGGCTAATGGCAAAAGCGTTGACATCGCTTTCTCCACAAGCTTTACTGAATAAAATAGGCCCACTACCTCAGATGGGTGACAAGTTGCAGAAGTTGGCAGAAATACTCGCGGTTGAATCACCAGAAGCTATGTACAAACAATTGAGTTCTCATTGGAAAATGCCAGAATCGCTCGTCATTAACGCCAAAGAACCACCGACGGTGATTAGCGATAAGCACCAATGGGCGAATGTATCCGATTTTACGCAGCGGATGATGTATTTGGATTTGGTGACTTATCTGCCCGACGACATTCTCGTGAAAGTTGATAGGGCGAGTATGGGTGTGAGCTTAGAATCGCGAGTGCCGCTACTTGATCATCGTCTCGTTGAATTTGCTTGGTCTGTGCCACTGTCATTTAATCTCCGCCAAGGCAAAGGTAAATGGCTACTACGACAAGTCTTGTACCGATATGTCCCCAAAGAATTGATTGAACGCCCTAAAATGGGTTTTGGTATTCCCATTGATGAATGGCTGCGGGGGCCACTCAGAGACTGGGCAGAGGCCCTTTTAAACCCAGCGCGTTTGCAACGCGAAGGTTTTTTTAATCACGCACCGATTCAGGAAAAGTGGCTTGAACATCAAACGGGAAAGAGAAATTGGCACTATTATCTTTGGGACGTGCTGATGTTTCAAGCGTGGTTAGAGACTCAATGCCATTAAGTTAAGGGCAACCATAAAGGATTGCCCCTACTATGATGATTATTTGTCGGGGTAATCCCTTGTGGTTACCCTAACAAAAACCCTTAATTTAATGGCATTGGGTTAGAGACTCAATGCCATATCGTAACGAATAACTAACTGATTTGTTCAAAGTAGTACAGCGGATACTCGAAATAAACGGATAACAAAACCTAAATAAATCATAATTTTACCAAATTTTTTGGTGCCTAAAATCCGGGTATGAAGCGTATCCTAAGTACTTGAGCAGCTTACAATTCAGGAAAAGTGGCTTGAGCATCTATCTGGAAAAATAAATTGGCACTATTATATTTGGGATGTATTGATGTTTCAAGCGTGGTTAGAGACTCAATGCCATAAAGTAGTACAGCGGATACTCGAAATAAACGGATAAAAAAACCTAAAAAATCATAATTTTACCAAATTTTTTGGTGCCTAAAATCCGTTTATTTCGCGTATCCGTTGTACTTGGGCAGGCATTGGGTTAGAGGCTCCTGGTATGTATAAATTTAAAAATGATTTATTTGATTTTGGACAGACGCATTTTTAGACTCGTCCAAAATAAATGTTGGACTCCTAAATACCGTCATATTTTTAAATTGGCACTATTATCTTTGGGACGTGCTGATGTTTCAAGCGTGGTTAGAGACTCAATGCCATAAAGTAGTACAGCGGATACTCGAAATAAACGGATAAAAAAACCTAAAAAATCATAATTTTACCCAATTTTTTGGTGCCTAAAATCCGTTTATTTCGCGTATCCGTTGTACTTTGGCAGGTTAGAGACTCCTGGTATGTAGAAATCCAAGGACAGACGCATTTTTAGACTCCTCGAAAATAAATGTTGGACTCCTAAATACGGTCATATTTTTATTTAGGGACAAGTCTATTAAATTAAATAGATTTAGCATAACAACATGACAACAAAAACGGAATTAAGCAATTAAGCGCTTTGGCAAATGAACGAATTTATTAAAAAATTTTATGCGATAGAACCGGCACTGGCACAAGAAAAAGGCCCGTTTGAATTATTTTCTTTACTTAAACGAGCAACCGCTTTTGATGACTGGGATGTTATCATGGCATCAAAAGGCTTGCCGGACAATGACATGTCAGTTTTGAGAGAAGTGATTGAGAAAATCCAAGCGAGACTCACTCACGAAGAAAAAATGAAAATTAATGCGGTGATTTTGCTGGATGTCAATGATATTTTTGTCAAAAAAGTCCACCATTTTTTGGAGGAACATCATAATCCTACTGAGTTTTCCAATGCTGAAATCAATGGATTAGAAATTTCCAGAGGATATATTATTGTTTCACCGATACCGCAAACTGAAAAGGTTTCACCGCCTTCCTCAGAACTATTAATTAAGACAGCTTCAAAATGGATTCGTAAAGCAGCTAGTACAGCAATCACTAAGTTCGCATAAGACTTTTTTAGATTGCTTTGCCCCTGAAAGGGGCTGACATACCAGCCTAGGGCAACGCCCTAGGATTTATGGGTTTAGAATTTCAGCCCTGA
>QNER01001295.1 GCA_003646175.1 Candidatus Parabeggiatoa sp. nov. 1 | reverse complement strand
TTTTTTCTTCGTTCCCACGCACGCTCAGCCACTCATCATTAGACACAAATATTTTGGAAACAAACTAAGGCATTTTGGTAGTCCTAAACAAGTCGTGATATAAATCTGACAGGATTTTGAAGCTCAAGTTTCCACTATCGCCATAAGCGGTTCCTCTGCGCGAAGAGCGACTGTACGTATCAGGGCACTACGAAAAACCACGCTGGTGGGTAGTCTGCTTTAGCAGACTTTAGCTTTTAGCCTGGGGATTGATCCCCAGGCGAGACGCATTGGCTAACCTTCGGCTAGCGAAGCTAAAGAAACGAATTTTTCAGATAATATCTTATAAAAAAAATACTTACCCGCAATTATTAAGGGACAAGTCTATTATTTTCCCAGCAGTAGGGGGCCTCTAGTGAAGAGCAACTGGTGGAACCTGGGGTACCAACTTGGGGTATTAAAGCGTCTTGCTGAAATACCTAAAAATGACATTGATGAACTCTTTTCGCGACGTCTTTTCTGTAAAGAACGCCTTTGGGGCAGATTAGATAATCACATTCTAAAAATACAGTGGTGGGGGGAGCGAATCACGAGGTTTGGCCTTCAAAAAAAAAAACGCTAACCCACTTAAGAAATCCGATTTTTTAAAAAAATCGGATTTCTCATAAGATTTAGGTGTACCTACTTACCTATCCAGAAAGGAAACAATACCATGTCAGCACAACCTCAAACACCTCAAACTGCCTATATTACACCAGAAGAATATTTAGCTTTAGAACGCAAAGCGGAATACAAAAGCGAATACTTTGAGGGTGAAATTTTTGCGATGTCAGGTGCAAGCCCAAACCATAATCAAATTACAGCAAACGTTTTGGCTGAAATCCACGCTCAATTCAAAAAACGTCCTTGTCGGGTGTATGTCAACGACATGCGTGTTAAGGTAAGTCCAACGGGTTTATATACCTATCCTGATATTGTGGCACTTTGCGACAAACCTCGCTTTGATGATGCACAGAAAGATACGTTGCTCAATCCTACCGTACTCATTGAAATACTTTCCGATAGTACTGCCAACTATGATCGAGGTGTCAAGTTTAAGCATTATCGTACCTTGGACTCCCTTAAAGAGTATCTTCTGGTTGCCCAAGATGAATATCACATTGAGCACTATGTCAGACAAGCAAATAATCAATGGCTATTATCAGAAACCAGCGATTTGCAAGAAGTGATCGAGTTGCCTTCAATTCACTGTCGTTTAGCTTTAACTGATATTTACGACAAAGTTGAAATAGAAAACAGAGATAAATAGCTCTTTTTGAGTCCAAAGCTTTAGCTTTTGCAAACCTTAGTGTGATTTAGCAATAAGACTCCGTGAAATACGATAATAATTTCCACGGGAAGTATTTAGGGTTTAACAGCTAGTACAACGGATTGGTGGAATAAACGAATAGTGGGTGTGTCTCACTTGTCCTACAGACTTTTCTGATCTTGCTGCCCAAACCTTAAGATTTATTTTGAGGGCCAGGTTGGCGAATTTTATTTTATTGATGGCCCTTTTCCCTAAAAACTTCTAAAAGCACAAGTTGGACACACTTAGGGTGTTAAATCTAAATATTTGTTTATTTTGCTGCTCATTTTTTGTCACCCGATTTTTAGTCCATTTTTGAGCCAAGATAGTGGGCAGCTAAGCTTCAAGATTGTGGTATTTTTTGATATCCGAGCGTTTAGCAGCACCACCCTACAAATCCAATCCAATATGAAACATTTTTCACGCGAATTCCTCACTTCGTGCGTGCAGTTATGTCATCTGGGCCCTTAAAAAATAAGGCTTATCAATCCGACAACCTGGCCCACTTTTAAGTCAATAAAAACCTGGATTATAGAAACAAATAAAACGGTTTTGGATTGAATCTTATGGACAAAAGTACCATCCAATTTGCCATTTGTACTCGCAATGATGATTGTGAGGACTTAGAACCACTAAAAATCTATCAAACTTTAGCTGATGATTCTGCTACTCAAGCGGGTTACATTAGAGTCATTGATGAGTCCGGCTAAGACTATTTATACCCAGAAAATGACTTTATTCTGGTTGACTTCTCCAAAGTGGTAGAACAAACATTGTTGGCAGTCTCTAACAACCTTGTTAAGCGCAACCAACGTCGGGAAAGCTATAGCTTTGCCGCACTTTAAACAAAAGTGGGCCATTAACAAAAACCAGTTAATCAATTCGACAACATGGCCCACTTTTTTAGTTCTTTCCTACCGGCGAAAGATTTCTATTCGTGTCGAAATGACAGAAAGAGCTATGTTTATTAAATTCGACAACATGGCCCACTTTTTAAGTTCTTTCCTACCGGCGAACGATTTCTCATCGTGTCGAGATGACAGAAAGAGCAATCTTTATGACGGTGCTCAGTAGATATAGATATTCAGATAATTATTTAGTCCCCTTTAGGGGACTTGAGCTTTCAGTGTTGGCTGTTTTTAAATTATTTATCTGAAAAACGGTAGATAATTAATGCTTCAATAAAACTATGGAAATACGATTAGCGCATAAGAGTGATCTGTCACGGATTGTTGATATTTATAATCAATCTATACCGTCAATGTGTTCGACAGGTGATCTTCAAC
>QNER01001294.1 GCA_003646175.1 Candidatus Parabeggiatoa sp. nov. 1 | reverse complement strand
TCGCTCAAACCCATTTTTTTAATGTGGAAGGCTAACCACTCTTGAGCTTTTCTTCTTTTTTCTGGTACTTGACATTTTTCTCAATTTAAAGCTTTTTATACTTAAAAATCCACAAATAAATAAATTACCAAAAAAGCTTGCCGCAATTGTCTAATAGCTCAAGTACCGCATCAGGGCACTGAACCCATTTTGGGGAAAGTAAAACAGATGTTAATAGTTATCAATACTTTTAGGCCGACTATATAAATAACGTAACAGATAGCATTCCTGAGAAGGGATGCTATTTGTCGTGGCTTTGTGACGGTGTTTAGAATAACAGGCGCATATTAAAACATAGTCAAAAACAAAATTGCAAAGTATTTTTTTTAGGAATTGAGAATCGAGAATCGAGAATTGAGATAATTTATAATATTTTCCCAGTATTCGCGCCAGCCATGCCGATGATTGCCACCGGGGTTTCTTTAATGGTTAGGGACAACAAATTGCGCCCGACAGTCAGCCGAGTGTTGCCGTTGACACACGTTGCTGAGATGCACCAATTGATAGAAGCGGGGCATACGAGAAGGAAAATGGTGTTGAGTATTGGATAGTAGGGGATCGGTACAAGGAAGGGATCGGCTCAAGGGGATCGGTACAAGCAAAGTTACAATAAATTATTATACCAATTCCAATAATTAACTGATGTTACGCACAATGCTTCTTTTGTCATTTCGAGCTTTGCTCGAAATATTGGACTATTTTAAGTAATAGGTAATAGGTAACCGGATTGTGAGGAAATCATGGGGTAGTGGTGCAATGTGGGTGATGGTGTGCATTTCTATCGCTTGGCTATAACCAATGTTCCAACCCCGAAGGGGTTTTTCAGGCTAAAGTTTCGCTCAAAGTACTTTAGCCTTTCAGGTAAATGTTTAGCTTTGCTGTACTTTTACCTTTCAGGTAAATGTTTGCTAGAAAAACTTTTGCCTTTCAGGTAAATGTTTCGCTCAAAGTACATTTACCTGAAAATGTGAATAGCCCCAGGTGAAGCCTGGGGGGTTAAAAAAGTTCACCTACATTTCTGAGAAATCGTGACTTTTCATGCTCACAACCGATAACAAAAACGTTTTGCCATTACCTATTGCCTATTTAATGATACGACGAATCCGATTAAGTTCATGTGCGAAACAGTCATGATTGTTAATCAAAACAAGTGATTAAGTCCAAAACTTGCACACTGTCTTATCCCGTTATACATGTACGTCCTCTATTGTGTTCAAACATAAGGCATGGTTCCGCTTTCTCGTGCAAAGGGAGCGAAGCGCTCCTGTGAGAATTTCTGTGGCTTTTCCCCTTTCCCCTTTTTCCTTAATTAAACACCATCGGCTCTAATGGCAACCCACTACGTGCCCAATTGATAATCCCACCGTATAGATTATAAACGTTGTCATAGCCTTGTTGCGCTAGGTACATACACGCTTGGGCGGAACGTGCCCCAGTGCGACAATAAAACACCACTTCCTCATCTTTGGGCACTTCTTCAATACGCAACGGCAAAAGATTAAGCGGCAAAGGTTTGCCGTTAGGAATAGCGGCTTGTGCCATCTCTTGTGGCGTACGCACATCAATCAACAGCGGTGGCGTTTCTCTTTTTAGCCATTCTTGCAATTCCTTAGAATCTAGGTTTTTGACAAGCATAATCACTTCTCGATTGGATAAATAAAAATTAACCCATAATTGGGGAACAACATTACTTAAATTTTTGATAAATATAATAACTTATTGATTTTAAAAATAAAATTACTTATTTATTTTAAAAATAAAATTAATAGCTTAATGATTAATTGTGGGATATATATGTTTTGCTTTATTAATACACACTGGAAATACAACGCATTGAAGGATTTGGCGGATTGATTTCTCTATAGTTTGTAAGAATAATAATTTCAGTTAGAAACCTTTAAGGTTTTGGAAACGCTTTACGGTTTTGCCCTAGGATGTGGCTCAATCTCTTATTTCATTTTTACCTTTTTTAAAAAAACCAAATATACAACCAAAATTAATTTATGTAGGATTATTATAATTATAATTATAATTATAATTAATCATTTGGGGGTACATTGCTTTATTTCAAGAAATATTTTCGATAATTTTTGATTGGGTAAAGAAAAATAAAATTAGATTAGGATCGGCTAAAAAATAACTTGAGCCAACAGCTAAAGCAGCATTTAAATCAATGACATTAGAACGTAAGCCATTGAATTTATTATCCACAGAATCCGTTAGAATCAGGAATAATTAATGAATTAAAGATTCATTGTGAGATACATTGCTTTGCTTAATGCAAAGCGTTTCTGGCTTTGGCTCATTCTAAATGGTTCATTAAATTATTTCAGCCTGTTCCTAAAAAGTATGGGTAGTCCTAAACATGTAGTGATTTGACGGATGCTATCCCTTGCCGGGATAGTATCCGTTTGAACACCATCACTACTTTTACAGGACTACCAAAGTATGAACTCTTAAATTCTGGTTTTAATTAATTTCCAGTTTTCCATTCCCAGTTTCTAATTCCCAATTCCCAATAAATTTTTCTGATTTCTACGCGCCTATACTTCATTGCGTAGAAAAGGGTGATAATGT
>QNER01001293.1 GCA_003646175.1 Candidatus Parabeggiatoa sp. nov. 1 | reverse complement strand
TCACGGTTCAATCCTTTATTATATACAATCCTTGTAGTTATAGGTTTTAATCTCTTCATATACAATCGCATTGAAGTTATTAATTGTCAGACTAAAAACTGGTAAAGTCGAGTAATCGTGAAAACGCCAGAGAACTTTTTGGCATAATTTTCAATAACTTACAAAAATATGCCCAACCAAAAATTAATGACTTACAGACTTTTTCGGCGTTTTCATAATAATCCTGTTAATCCTTTAATCCGGTTCAAAATGTTAATTTTATATCCGTTAAATCCGTCAATCTGTTGTACTTTCAATATAACAATGTTTTCATCAGGAAATGGGTGAAATCCCCAAACAAACTCAGCGTTAATAGAATGGAATCGAGACGTTACTGAACAAACCGCACCAAAGCGTTTTAAGCCAGAAAATAGTGATTTCTCAAAACCAGCGCACTTTACATACGCTGGTAAAAACTTATTTTTGCGGTTCAAGCTGTTGTTTGAACACTTTGAGAGAGTCGACTAATATGGCTTCCTTCAATAGCGTTGATAAAAGTTTGGTATCATCAATGGCTTTAATCATGTTAACCAGTGGTTTAGGCACCCGCGTAAAACGGATTTTCAAAATGTCAACAACATTCTCCCGTGAATTTTGTAATACACCTAGCTGGATACCCTCTTCATGGGCTTGTTCACGAGCGAGCCTTTCAATACTGGTGATGTATGACATTTCCTTCTCCTGTTCGTATTGCTTAGCAAAGTCAAAAAATTGCTGCTCTAGCTCTTTGGGTAAATCCAACACCCAATCTATAAAACGAAATAAATCCAAAAATTCCTTATCGCTGTAATTGGTTTCATACAATGCCTTAAATAAAACTTCTTTTTCTTTAAGGCGTTTTTTTGAGGTGTTAGATGTTTCTATGCTTTTGAGATGAGCCCGTACTACAATAGCGAAGGGGTTATCTGACTTTTCTAGCTTTCCCCATTTGTTCTTATAATCGATGAGTTTGACAATGGGAAAGCGAAATGATAGTTCACAGCCCATCAATTGATAACCATAATTTTTGGGCCGCCAGTTGAAATCTTTATCACCCAAAATGGCTAAACTGATAACTCGTTGTCCTAAACTTTCAACAAGTTGATAATGGTAAATGAACATTCGTTCAGTAAAGCGTTCGTCCTTCTGCCCTTGCACTTTAGTATAAATGTGGAGTACCGCTTCTGTACCATTTGTGAGCCCAATTTTTACTAAGTTATCAGTATCTTGCAGCTCCATGTTGGCATATTTTACGCTCGGTTGGCGTTCTTGCTCCAAAAAATCATAGCCACGATTCCAATCGATTTGTTTATGCGCCTGTGGAAAAAAGAACGCGATAAACGCTTCAAAGTAGGGCTCAATAATGTCTTGCCATGGGTTGTCAAGTTCAGTTGATGCTTTAGTCATAGTTTATCTGCCTTTGTTCCAGCCTAATCTTCCCGAAGAAACGGAGAAACCAATCCTCTCCTTACCATTTGTGCCAAACCTTTCTTTCTTCTAAGGCTTTTACCAATCATTGTCTGGAAAAGTATACTTAATATTCAATAAATTATAAAAACCTGATAGGTGGTAAGCAATCCTTCCCTAGAAACCTTCAAGGTTTTGGAAACCTTGAAGGTTTTGCCCAGTAGAAACCTTCAAGGTTTTGGAAACGCTTTGCGGTTTTGCGATAGCATTTTCCTCAACCATAAGGCACGTCGTAACGTAAATAGATATAAAAATCATACGCTTAGCTTCAAAAAACATGTGCATAGAGTAGCCCGTAGTGGGCATTATAATAATAAAACGTGGAAATTAAAGCAAGAAAATATATTCTACTTTACCGTTTTTGGATTCTTTAATCCTTTATTACCCAATCTTTGCCTGCTTTGAGAGCGATGCTGTCTTTTGTGCCAAAGCTCCCATTACTTCAAAATTAATTTCGTGATGCTATCGCTTTTTGTGGCGATAGTATCACTTTTGCGATTCACAGTTATCTATTATTGCTTTTAGTGATACTATCGCAAAAAAAGCGATAGCATCACGGCTTGAACAATCTGGTTCTAACGTTTTCTGTTGATAACAAATCAAATGTAGCCCACCAAAGTCTTTTTTTTGCCCACCAAAGTAAGTAATTAATGGTGGGCAAAAAAGACTGTCTGCCCCCTACATTTAAATTAATGACATTAGAACGTAAGCCATTGAATTTATTATCCACAGAATCCGTTAGAATCAAAAATTAATTATGTTTTATCTTCGCTATTATTGAATAGAAAAATTAAGATATCCCTTTTTATAAATCCTGTTTTATATATAATCACCTGTCGTTTATTGTCAAAAAACGAGTTACCCGAAAAATGGAAACACGCCCGCTAATGGGTTGTGGACTTTACATTAAGGGTAATGAGCAGAAGGGTAATGGATAAATTGGCAAAACCTTCAAGGTTTCCAAAACCTTGAAGGTTTCTAACTGTAGGTTAACGTTTTTACGGCATAAAAAAATTTAGCCTAGAACTGATTTGTAATGGATAAATTGGCAAAACCTTCAAGGTTTCCAAAACCTTGAAGGTTTCTAACTGTAGGTTAACGTTTTTACGGCATAAAAAAAATAGCCTAGAAC
>QNER01001292.1 GCA_003646175.1 Candidatus Parabeggiatoa sp. nov. 1 | reverse complement strand
CAGCTATCTATAAATAAGATCAAATACGCTCAATGGTAATATTTAAACGATTAATTGTAACTACTCAGCCCTGAAAGGGCGCTTTATTAAAGCCCAGGGCAACGCCCTGGGAATTTGATTAAGGCAACGTCCTGGGGCGTTGCCCCAGGCTATAATAATTCGTCCTTTCAGGGCTGAGTAGTTACGATTAATTTAACATATTTCTTATGGAACATTCAAAGGGGTTAGGTGTATTTATAAGGCAATTGCAAACACGGTATTAAAAATCAATGAGTTACAATTCATATCACACTTTAACTTTTATTTATAACAAGTTGGTATTATTGAGTTTATCAAAAAAATTATGCGCCAGTGCCGTTGCAGATGTTAAATATTGAGAAATCCGATTTTGCCAAAAAATCGGATTTCTTTGGCTAACCACCATTTGAGAAATCCGATTTTGCCAAAAAATCGGATTTAATCCTTTGTTATAAATCCCTTCTAAAATACAATCCATGTAGTTATTGAATTCTAACGAAAAGGATCCTTTCTAATAAAAGCATCTTCTACTAATTTAAACTCAAGCACCTTGGTTTTCAACGCATTAGCTGAGTTATAAGAGTAGAAACCACTGATAAATATTTCCCAGAGGTTGTCATGTTGATAAATATTATCCTTCACCCGATTGTCAGACAGTAAATCAAATTGAGGATAAAACAGTTCTGGGTACTTCGCTTTGAGTTTTTTCAGCTTTTTATCAGCATCCAATGGGTTACGATAGGAACCTACAATCACTATTTGATCGCCTGTTTCTAGTTGTGACATAAATTTCCCCAGTTCGGTTTTCTGAGAAAGTCTCGCCAGTTCGTTTTTGAGTTGAAGGACTTGTTGGTTGGCTTGTTTAAGGGCGATTTCTAAGTGAGCCTGTTTTCCGCCAGTGTGTTCAAGCGTTGTTTTTAAATGCACGTTTTCGCCCTTGGCTTGTTCAAGGGCTTTGGCAAGCCGGGTATTTGTTTCGTTGGCATCTTCCAGCGTTTTTTCCAGATAGCCATTCTTCCAGTTGGCTTTTTCCAGTTGTTGTTGAGACACCCATTGAACATGTTGACTCCAATAAACCAAAACCCCAGAAACTAACGCCAATATAATCAGTAGCCCAACAAGATAGTTTCTTTTCTTTTTAAAGAGGTCAAATTCAGTGATTAAGTCAAAATAACGATCACGTATTTTCTGTTCTGTCTCCGCAATTTTCTGGTGGAGACCCAGCTGTTTGTAAACATCCAAAGCGGTTTTAAAGTCTTCTTTGGCCTGAGCCCTCTCACCATGTTGCAGCCAAATTTCTTTACGTTTAGCAGTCGCTTCGGGTTGCTTGGGTTCTAATGCCAGCACTTGCTCATATAATTTGAGTTGCTGTTTTTCACGGTTTGTCTGCTGCGCCAATACCAACAATGATTGTATTAAACGGGAACGAGCGGCAAGCGGTTGATAGTTATACAGCTTTTCCAACAATACCCTGGCTTCCCCGGCTTGCCCCTGCGCCAACAGAATATCCGCAAGCAATTGATGTGCGCCCAAATGATTAGGGTTCAATCCAATGGCTTCGCGTAACTGTTTGATAGCAGAATCCAAATCTCCGGCTTGATACAAGTCTTGGGCAGTTCTAAAAAAACTGTCTGCCACTGGCTCAATACGATCCAGTTCATCTTGGATGCGTCGTAAAGGCTTATTTTCCATTATCCAGCGGCGCAGTAGTTCAACACGAAAACGATAACCACCATTGGCGGATTCCAGCCAATCCCACTCTTGCAACAAGCAGGGCGCATTCTGCAATTCCCGAATGAACACACGGATGCCATTTTCATACAACCATTTCTCCAAGGCTTGCTCAGTATGAGATTGCTGCCCAGCCGAAGCCAAGGCCGAAGCCACCACGCGCTCGGCTGGGGGCAAACCGTTCCATAGCCATGTTAATGGTTTGCGACTGGCATCTAACACATCAAAAATCACGTTTTCCACATCGGTAGGGCTGATAGTGGGCATCGTTGCCGGGTTCACCTCATAAGCCTGTTCCCAAACATGGAAACAGACTTGTTGCGTCAGAAAAGGATGCCCTTGTGTGTATCGCCAAACACATTCCACCGCTTCATCCGGCCAGTTGAGGCTATTATTCGCCTCTGCTAAACGCACTAATGTTGTAGTATCTGCTTGATTAAACAGTGATAACCGTTTAATGGGTGGGATACCTCTAAACAAAGAAACGGCAATATGGTCAATATCGTCAACATTACGCCCCATCGCAAACACAAAATTAAGATGTTTAGGATCCCTATCCAATAGTTGACGTAAATAGGGAAATAAGGCCATTGCAGCCTGTTCGATTTTAGGATCAGCCAACACCTCAAATTCATCAAACAACAAAACTAAAGCCCTCTTTTCTGGCAGACTTTGCAAAACATTGGGTAGCCATGTGTCAATGAAAGTGATTTCTGGTTGTTCGCCCAAGTCGGGCTTAGCTTGATCAAGCGTATGGGCAATGCTATTGGCTAATTCACTGATGACTTGACCCACCGTCCAACTGGCTTTGCCCTGTAAGTCAACGTAAATTGGACAGTAATTTCCTTGGGTGAGCAAATGGACTTTT
>QNER01001291.1 GCA_003646175.1 Candidatus Parabeggiatoa sp. nov. 1 | reverse complement strand
TTATTTCAGTTATAAACCTTCAAGGTTTTGGAAACCTTGAAGGTTTTGCCCTAACAAGGTACTAGTGCACGATCGCGCAAGGAACCGTACCACCCCAACGCCAACGGCTAAAGCAGTTGTCTAAAAGCTCAAGTACCCTAAAGGGCACTGCAAGAGGGTTAGTCGGCTTTAGCCTTTTTCGCTTTTAGACAACTGCTTTAGCTGTTGGCTGGGGGGGCTGTATCGAAACTGGAGCGTTCATGCACTGGCGGCTAATCCACCCTACGCACTACGCATTTATTTGTCTTTATTCATCGCGTTAATGAACGTATTGGCTTCTTGAATGGAAGTTTCCATCTCTTCGATGAGCGAAGCCACATTGGATTCAACCTCAACTAGTTCGCCCTGTATTGAGGCAATAGCCTGTGCATTCAGATTGTGCTTTAAAAATAGCACCTGATCCCGGAACAGAGTCAGCACTGGCTCGATTTTTTGCTCAGCCTGCTTCATCGCAGCGATGAGCTTGTCGTATTGTTGCTGGGTTTCTGTCAACTTTTGTTGACTGACTTGTCGCAGGTTGTCGCTGGAATACTGGTTGAGTTCGGCTTTCCATTCTTCAAACAAGGCCTTAGCGACGGATTCCACCGAATCGATCTGATTTTTGACTGCCGTTGCCTTCGACTCGCTTTGTTCCAAGTCAGCACTGAACTGGTCATACTGCTGTTTCAATTCGCCATCATCAATGTTAACCACTGCGCTGAATTGTTCCAGTGCGGATTTGAACTGTTCTTTAGCATCTTCTTGAGTATCGCGGGCCTTTTCAACTCGTTCAACCAGCAAATCGCGCTTGGGAATCCCAAACTTCTCCAGAGTATCGTAGTATGCCGTCGTCTGGCAACCAACTAGGAGTAGCGTGGCCGCAAACAGCGCTATTATTGGATTTTGGTACCGCGGTGTATTTTCAATCATATATCTGCTCTGGGTAAAATAAAACACAAATAGTCCTATAGAGGTAGTGATATTGGAGTCCAAGATTTATCTTGGCTGTGGGGTCGCAGAAAATAATTCGCTACTTGTTTAGGACTACCAAAACATGTAACACTTGAGTTTAGTTGTTGCTTGCCGTGACATTTGCCCATATTTCAACGGTTTTCAAGTGTACTCTGTATATTAATCGTTTTGGCGATGGATTTGAATGGGTGTGCAGATGACTTTGATAAAATTGATTAGGTAAAATAAATTGAGATAATGTATTTTACTTTATGCTTTAGATTTAGCATTAACGCTTGTTCTTCGTTTTGAGGCTCATGTTTAAATGGGTAATGGGATATTTGGCGCAAAAGACAGCATCGCTCTCAAGGCGGGCAAAGATTGGGTAATGGTGAATAGTGGGCAACTATATTATATAGTTGCCAATATGCTTTTCATTCACAATTCACAATTCGCGCTTAAAGAGTTTTTGCGCGCAAAAAATTTAGGCGCGAACACAATTCACAATTTTCACCACCCCACCTATTACCCATTATCAATAAAAATAGGGCTTTGAGTTCAGCTGCTCATTAAAATTAGGAATATCTACATGTTTGAATTACCCAGCCAGCCCCAATTCCAACCCATCATCAAGATATTGGATGATGGCATCAAGCTATTTTTGCGCTGTTTTACCAAAGTGTTGCCATTGGCGTTGGCTGATGTGGTTTTGTCAGCTTGGTTTCAGGTATATGTCATGGCAAATTTGGCTCCTCCTGATTCTGGCATTTTGATAACTGTTACAAAAGAGTTTTTGATTTATATACCCCTTTATATGGTGGCAATGTTGGTATTACAGACAGCGATTTTTTATCGTATCGGTACCATCCTTACCCAGTCTGATAGGGGTAACTTTGATGCATTGCTAGAAGGTGTGAAACAATTGTTGCCCATATTTTTAGCCACTTGGTTGTACACTTTTTTGTTCGGTGTCGGATTAATCGTGATCATTCCGGGTGTTATTTTGGCAGTATCATTACGGTTTTTCACACCACTCATTTTGTTTGATAAGGCGACAGTGTTTGAATCTTTACATCGTAGTCATCGACTGGTATGGGGCAATTGGTGGCACACGGCAATAGTTTTGATGATACCATTATTAATTTCTGCGTCTGTTGGTATACTCGCAAGCACGGTTGTTGAACAAATATTGGTGTTGAGCGCAACGTTTGCTCAAGAACAAATTAACCTTTATATGCAAATCACTTATTTGACAGTGGATAAACTGTTAACCCCACTGTTTTATGCAATCATGCTGGTACTATACTACGACTTAAAACGACGTAGCAAACAGCCTGAGCGTTTTGAAAAACAGTTGATTGCTTGATACTCTAGGGCAAAACCGTAAAGCGTTTCCAAAACGCTTTACGGTTTCTATAGTTTTTCAGATCAAAAGAGGGCAGATAAGCTATGCCCTTACAAAGCTTAAGGTGGGCAAAACCAACTTGCGACATAAATATCATTAAAATCAAAATGTAGCCCACTAAGCTTAAGGTGGGCAAAAAAAAGACTTTGCCCACCCTACGTCAATAAATTATCAATAACCATTAAGGTGGGCAAAAAAAAGACTTTGCCCACCCTACGTCAATAAATTATCAATAACCATTAAGGT
>QNER01001290.1 GCA_003646175.1 Candidatus Parabeggiatoa sp. nov. 1 | reverse complement strand
TTTTGAGATAGCCTTTTGCGGTTTTTTCCTGACTTTGGGAACATAAAACAAACACACTACCTTCATTGGTGAGCAAATAAGGTTGATAATTTTTGGGGTATTGAAAACGTTTCCATAAGTAAAACCCTCCAGCTAAGGATCGGGTAGCAAAAAAAACGCACCCGTTTTAAACTTAAATCATTAACAAAACGAGGTAAATCTTTCAACCCGGTTTGTTGTCTATAAAATGCTTGTTTTTGTTTTCGCCCATACTGATATCGTTGATACACAGATTCGCTTATTATTTCATTTTTCTCACCGGTTTTGGATGCTGGGCGGATTTGATCTCTACTGCAAATTGGACGAGCAAATTGTTGTTTATAATGAGATGATGGAAAAACAACAGTAGGAGATTGCATTTGTTGCCAACGATTGAGAGCTATAAGTTTTTCCTTATCTTCATTAAAGTTGTTGCCAACAGGCAACGTGTCGATGACAAAGGTGGCTTGTTTGAGTGCTTTATCTTGACTCAGAAACTCAACGATTTGCTGTTGTAAAGCCTTAGCATTTTCTAATGCGGTTGCCGTAAAAGTAAATAAACCAGCAGATGCACCCGTGCTAATGGCTTTAAGCTGTTTAAAGTTATTTTCTATTTTATGGATTGCTGACAAAAGCAACAAACCGCCACCGCGCACGGTGCAAATATCTGTGGTGTCGAAAATAAAGTAGGACAGATTGACAGCCTCAACCCGAAGGTAGAATTCCACTAACCCACCTTATATTTTACTTTTCAGACATTTCCATACTGATCGCCAAAACCTTTTTTCTGCGATGGCTTCTATGAGACAAGATAACCGCGTTGATTCATAAAGCATCACAACAATCATTGAAACAAATAAACCTAAAACAAGCAGCGTCGTTGTCAAATGGTAAGGAAAATCCTCCCAATCTAAGATACGCTGAGGGTTGCCACCCAAAAAAACTAAAGTGAGACTAAAGTGAGACTAAATAAACCAAACCAATAATTGCGACTACTGTCAATAATTCTACTGTGGTATCTGTCTGGCGTTTTTGTTCCATCATTTCCAGATATTTATGAACATCCTGTGCCTCTTTCAGGAGTCGATCTAACAAAGATTGAATGCCCAAATGATGTTTCCACGAATTAAACAGTTCTTTAGCCTGACTCAGATCAGATAGCTCTGAAAACCAATAGCTATTGGTAAATCGCAGTAAATTCTCCAGTATATGACGCACTTTCTTTAAAGAAGCTTGTGATTGACTGGTATGGAGAATTTCCACTTCTTTAGCCAATTTCTCCCAAAGTACGAGCAAACCCGCTTTGTGAAAGTGGGCAATCAAACCCATTTGAAAATAGTGATGACGAAAATGCGCGAGTGCATCATTTTTTCCATTGGCGAAAAACCAAGGTTCATCTTTGCCAATCACGGTAAACGCATAACCCAATGCCATTAAGTTAAGCTTTTCGGTGAGGGCAACCATAAAGGATTGCCCCTACACGACATGACGATTTGTAGGGGCAATCCCTTGTGGTTGCCCTTAACTTAATGGCATTGAAACGCATAACCACAACAGATGTAACGAGTATTCATCCAGCCGTGTTTATCTTGATATTGTGGATTGGTTTCCCAAAAATCGTCAAAACTTTTGGGCGAATTGGCTGCTATAGGGTAGCGTATCCCGGTTGCCGCTACTGTCTGCCAACCCAAGACGCATCATATCCCCTGAGTGAGCAAGCGAGGATTATCAAAGGCAAGATAAGCCATATAGGGCATGCGCTCATCTTCAAGCTGTAGGTAGCACACTTTGTCCCGGTTGACGTTGGAATGCCCACAAGGTTCAAATGGTTCAAGCAAGACAAAAGACAAATAATCTTTGGGATCATTGTACAAACCCTCGGCCCGTAATTCATTGTTATTGTTAAAAAACTTAACCGTTTGTGGTGAATGACCCGCACCGGCATAGTCCCAATAGGGCGGATAAGCACGGCGAAATTGGTCTAAAAAGTCTTGAATGTCAGACAGTTCCGTATTTGCGTTTGTTGAGGAAATTTCCATCACCAAAATGGCGACTTCTATATCAAAAACATAAAGGTGAATACGGTCAACATCAAATTCAAGTTCTTGTCCTTCGCGTAGGACAATGTGCAACTTTTTGATCCCGGTGCGCTTGAATATCCGCAGTACAGGGCGCTCTGATTTGGCATCGCCATACAGAAAACGCCGAATAAAGGGATGGAAATAGACAAATTCTGCATAACGGGTGATTTCGTCTGGGGCCATACCTCGCTTATACAAGTCATCATTCAGCGGTATCCATTTTGAAGAAGTGGGAGGCCGAAGTTGTTCTTGTATGTAAGCGGCACAGCCCTCTTTTTCCCAAATGGTTTTCTTATTTTTCTTATTTTTATCACTGGGCGGAACAAGTCGCTTGGCGAAAGTGTTGCAGTTTTGGTGCAGTTGTGTTTTCAGTCAATATGTTCACCTTGTCGTTTTTTTGGGAACGCTCCGATGAAAATATAATTGAGTGATTATTTAGGTTTTATTCGCTTGAGACACCGGGCATTTTCAAATACACTTCACAGCTTAATGCCATTAAGTTAAGCAACAAAACACCTACAAAAAGTAT
>QNER01001289.1 GCA_003646175.1 Candidatus Parabeggiatoa sp. nov. 1 | reverse complement strand
TTTTTTCGCTCTAAAATCATTTCGAGCGAAGCGATAAATCTTTTTTCCCTCGCCAGAGCCTGACAAAGAGCGGTTTTTTTGGCACCCTTCAAAAATATCGAGGGCAACCATATTCGAGGCAAAAGTTTTTGCACGCAAAAACTGATTCCGAGAAAGGATTGCCCCTACATGCCCATTTTCCATGGTAGGGGCAATCCGCAGCGTAAGCCCTTTTCGGGATAAATGAAGGGTGCCGTTTTTTTAGGTGAAACCTGAGCAAAATCAATCCAACAGGCACACCCCAGTTTGCAACCCAATGCCATTAAGTTAAGCTTTTTTGTGAGGGCAACCATAAATTGCCCCAACTCAGGACGGTTCTGTAGGGGCAATCCCCCGCGCAAGCCCTTAACTTAATAGCAGTGAGTTTGCAACCCCGTCCAGCACAGAAGTTGGGCAATTGGAAATTGATATTACTTGATGATCAAATTTTCTGTAAATATTTGATTTAAAAATAAATATTATTGGGGTGTCCAAAAAATAATTTCCTTAACCTTAAAAATAAATGAGTTGCATATCTAAACACTCAAAAGTTGATTGCCGCAAAGCTAAATAACGTCAAAAACTTGAACATCGAGTATTAGAAATTAGGAATTATGGATTAGAATTGACTGAAAACGCGGGGAACTTTTTGGTATCCAGTATTTTCAATGATTTACGTTAATAGTACCTAAAAAATCAATCAATACAGAAGAAAAACCTGTGACATTAGGTGTTCTCAAAATTTATTCACAATTCCCTTCGGTTCATAATTCGCAATTCACAATTCACAATTCGCGCCTAAAGTTTTTGCGCGCAAAACAAAAACTTTAGGCGCGAACACAATTCACAATTATATCTCCCCTTGTACCGCTCCCTTTTCCCGTTAATCATCAATCCAATGCCTGAGCGTATTTTTCAATCCCCCCAATTGTTGTGCAGTGCATGTTTTAATGTGTAAATCTTGTGCCCGTTGTCTATCCCATGGCGATAAAGGGTGATAACTAACTAACATAACTTTGGTACGAACGCCACCGAGTAACCATTTGAGGGTGTCCAGTTTATACAATGCGTCAGCGCCATGGGTATCAAAGTCTGACGCTTGCGCTTGAAATTCTTTGGGCGCGATAAAACGTTTGGTTTTACATTCAATGATGTACAGGTGATTATTGTGTAAGAAAGCCACATCCAGTTCATTTTTGACGGCTTTCCCGGTACTGTCACGACAAAGTTCTACACTGCGCCCTACATCCTGTATTTTGGGCAATTCTCCCTGCAAACCATACACTAAACTATAAGTATAGGCCTCCAACCAGCCACCATTGACGAAAAAACGACAGGCTTCATCTTTAAAATGGAGGCAGTCATTCTGATAGGTTAGCAAGCCTTCAGACGCAAATTTTTGAATTAACACATTTAATGCTGGCCGTTGGCGCTGGCGTTCCGTCAAGCTAGGCGACTTCAAATCATTTTTGGCTTGTTGTGCCAGCCAATTGAGTGCCCCTAATGGTTTGGCAAAATATTCAACCTGATCAATCAGTTCTTGAGTCAAGCGGCGCAAGTTTTCGGGAACCGCACTGCGTTTGCCTTGGCTACTGACTTCAGCACCGTGTGCTTGTAAGAAGGCCGGCAGTTTAATGCGATCCGCTACATTAAAAGAGGGAAAGTCACGCCGATTGAGCCAACTGACATAATCTGTGTCAGAGTGAACATAGAAAATCGGCTTGCCAAATTCTTTGAATATTTCGTAAGCCGCAATACTCATCGGCCGTGTGCCACCACTGGCATTCAGTGCCATATCTTCTTTTTCTCTTTCTATCATCAATTTCAACACACGATCACGGATATGTTCAACATCTCTGGCATCTTGAATTGGCCAACGAGACACTTTCACGCCGGCTGACTTTAAAACCGATTCTAAGCAGCCAGCGTGATATTCTTTATCAGGGCTATGCACCAAAACGACTTCATTGGGGCGAAAATCTGGATCCAACGCTGGCGTTACGTTGGCGGTGGCGGTGTTGTGAACAAGACAGACGTGGATAGCAGGTTTAAGCATATTATTTAGTTGGAAGTTTATACGTGATGATCAAATTTTTTGGTCGTACTGCATTTTCAATCTCACCCACATTGCAGGATTATCCAAACATTTATTGACTTTGGGGTTAGGAACGTGCATGAAACAACTTAGTCAGCTTGGGGCAACCACAAGGGATTGCCCCTACAAATCATCACGTTACGTAGGGGCAATCCTTTCGAGGCCTCGAATATGGTTGCCCTAATTATTTCATGCACGTTCCTTAGCAGTGTCGTGCCGCTTGGTTATTGGAGTCAATAAAAAAGGCCATCCGTAAGTATTCTGTGAAGGATAGTTCCGCACCTAAAGTTTTTACGCGCAAAAACTTTAGGCACGAAAACCGTTTATCGAAGTAATAGGTAATAGGTAATAGGCAATAGATAATAAGGTTTGAGTATTTTCGTTCACTTTAACATCTTGTCGGATTTTTTCTAAACCCTCGATTCATTACTCGATACTATTTATTTATTGCCCATTACCTCTGAAGCCCATTACTTTTATAATTATATTGATTGATTTTATTGTGTAATTTTTATA
>QNER01001288.1 GCA_003646175.1 Candidatus Parabeggiatoa sp. nov. 1 | reverse complement strand
ATGATGGGGGGAGAGATACAGCTCGACAGTGTGCTAGGACAGGGCACCACTTTTTGGGCGATCTTCAAGTTGCCAGAAGTTGACGCGGTTGAGTCTCTGCCAGCAGATGAGCGGATCATTGTTAGCTATAAGAAAAACGCCCCCAACAAAGTGATCAAAATTCTGGTGGTTGATGACAAATGGGAAAACCGTTCCGTTTTAGTTAAACTATTAACGCCTTTAGGGTTTGAAATCGTGGTAGCCGTCAATGGCATTGAAGCGGTTGGCTTGGCTTTGATGAGTCCCCCTGATTTAATTTTGATGGATTTAGTCATGCCAGTGATGGATGGCTTTACCGCCACAGGCAAAATCAGAGAAAAACTCAAGGAGGTGGTGATAATAGCGGTGTCAGCCAGTGCCTTTGATTTTCATCAACAACGCAGTATGCAGGCTGGCTGCAATGATTTTCTCGCGAAACCGATTCGTGCCGAGCTGCTGTTAGAACGGTTACGGGAACATCTCAACTTAGAATGGGTTTATGAACAGGCTATTGCTGACACGAAAAATGAAGCGGCCGAACACGGTACCAACCAGATGCCTTTAGTGGGACCGTCGGCTCAACAAGCGGCTGTTTTGTTTGATTTAGCCATGATAGGCGATATTTACGGTATCTGTGATTATGTCAAACAATTGGAACAGTCAAATAAGCAGATGCAACCGTTTGCTCAGAAGATTTACCAATTGGCTAACAATTTGAAAGATAATGACATTCGTCAAATTGCTCAACACTTTATGGAAAATACCCAATGAACGATATCCATTTTCCTCAAGATACTCTTTTAATCATTGATGATATGCCTAGCAATGTGAAAGTGTTGCTGAAGTTTTTAACCACATCGGGTTTTAAAGTGCTGATTGCGAAAGATGGCACAGAGGGTATCCAACGGGCGGAATTGGTGCGCCCTGATTTAATACTGTTAGATGTGCTGATGCCGGGCATGGATGGTTTTGAAGTTTGCCAAGAATTGAAAATCCATGAAAAAACGCGGGACATTCCCATCATTTTTATGACGGCACTGACTGAGACGCTAGATAAAGTAAAAGGGTTTGAAGTGGGTGCGGCCGATTACATTACCAAACCCTTTCAACATGAAGAAGTGTTAGCGCGTGTTAGCACTCACCTGAGCATTCGCAGACTACAACAGCAACTTCAAGCACAAAATAAGCAGTTGAAAAATGAAATTAGCATCCGTAAACAGGCGGAAGTTGGCTTACAACAAACGACTTTTCAGTTAGCAGAGCGAACTGTCAAGTTAGAAGAATACACCTCGGAACTTGAAAAACGCAACCTGGAACTTGATGCCTTTGCCCATACTGTCGCCCATGATCTGAAAAAACCTTTGGGAACAATGGCTCATCTTACGACTCTGCTAAAAAATCATTGTTCCCCAAATACGCTACCGGATGCAGAATCTATCGAAGAACTCAAAAGGCTTTACGAAACCGAACAATATGCGGTTAATATTATTGATGCTTTACTTTTGTTAGCAGGGGTTTCCCGACAAACGCAAGTCGCATTCCAGCCACTAGATATGTCTCGCATTATTACCAATGTGATAGAACACCGTCTTATCCAAATGAGAGAACAGTATCAAGAAGCAACCATCGTTTTACCCGATAGTTGGCCGGTGATCGAAAGTTATGAGCCTTGGATTGAAGAAATTTGGATTAATTATATTGGTAATGCCTTAAAGTACGGAGGTAGCCCGCCCCATTTAGAACTGGGTGCCAGTCTCCAAGAGAATGGCATGATATGTTTTTGGGTACGCGACAATGGGCAAGGGCTCACCAAAAAAGAGCAAGCTTTATTATTTACTCCGTTTACTCGTTTACATTTAAAACGAGTCAAAGGACATGGGCTGGGTTTATCCATTGTGCAACAAATTGTGGAAAAACTAGGCGGACAAGCTGGCGTGGAAAGCGCTGTCGATTATGGTAGCCGGTTTTATTTTAGCCTGCCCGTGCGTAGTACCCCATTAAACACGAGAAATTCCTTCCCTGAAGAATTTGTACCAATATCGACCAAAATATATTCCTCGTTTGATCCAAGTTAGCCCACCTCGTATTTTTCTTGCCCACCGTCTAAGCTTAAGGTGGGCAAAAAAAAACGAGGTGGGCTACATAAATTGGGCAAAAAAAAACTTGCCGGCCCCTACATAAATACGCTGCGAGCCATGGATGGTGAGTAGTCTCTGTCCGCTTTAGCATTTTCGCTAGAAAATGCAAGCCGTCGTAAAGTCATGGGGGAACGATTCCTCCGCCTCGTTCGGTCCGTGGTACCGGACAGCCAGAGCCCATTTAATTAGTAAAGCGGGAAGCAAAGGCAAAATGGGCATGGATGCTCATTTTGTCACTCTTTGCCCCGTCGACACTAAGTTCATTCTAATACCATGGATAATGTGACATTATCCAGTTAAAATCCTTTCATCCAAAACCCCGTTCAATTGTTTTGAGGCGGATCATTGGCATACTGCAAATGCACACGCAACCGACGAAATGTCTGCACATCCAACGCATCTGAAAAAATAATCAAAGCGTTACTAATGCCTTCTAATTTCAATACTGCCCATTGCGGATGGCTATAACTGCCTGAT
>QNER01001287.1 GCA_003646175.1 Candidatus Parabeggiatoa sp. nov. 1 | reverse complement strand
TCAAAGTAGGCTATCCGTGATGCCACCTCCTTTTTGCTTTTCAATTCACATTATGATCCCAAAAGATGGTAACACCCATTCCTAATTTATGGCCTGATGATATCGCAGAGTCCAATTTATGTACGCCTTTTTAACGCCAACAATATTCTTTACATACCTCCTTGTTCATGACACAGTGCCATTTGTGACGGTGCAAAGTAGAGTATCCGTTAAAAAATGAACAAGCCAAAAATAGCAGGAAACAATAATGACTCAAGCGCGTAACACGATCTTTAACAACATCCGCAACTCATTAGGACGTAATCAATTAGACGAAAACGTGGTTAAAACCTTAGAAGCACGTTTAGCAGCCCATCCAGTGCATGAACAACCCACCTTGGCACAAGCATTAATTCCTCAATTTATCAAGCAATTAGAAAAAGCCTCTGCTACGCTAGAATCAATCCCTAATGCTAAGGAAATTCCTTTTGCGGTATTAGCGTTTTTGCAACAGCATCATTTGCGTCAAGAAATGGTGGTGGATAGCCGTTTAAAGGCATTACCTTGGCCTAATAAATTGCGTATAGCTTATCGTGCAGCCCAAGCGGCTGATGTGGTGAGTGTCAGTAGCGCGTTTGCAGGTATTGCTGAAACGGGTAGCCTTGTCTTGTTATCCAGTTCGGCTTGCCCCACCACGCTCAATTTTTTGCCCGATAACCATATTATCGTTTTATATAAAGAGAAACTGGTGGCATTTATAGAAGATGTTTGGGCGCGTCTCCGCGCCCAGCCAATGCCACGCTCCATAAATATTATCACCGGCCCTTCGCGCACGGCCGATATTGAGCAGACGATTCAATTAGGCGCGCATGGGCCCCGGCGATTGCATCTGGTTTTGGTGGAAAGAACTGGGAACGTTTGAGACAGCTAGAAACCTTCAAGGTTTTGGAAACCTTGAAGGTTTTGTCAAATGGTAACCGGTGAATAGCGTTACGGCTTTTGTCAAGTTAGAAACCGTCAAGGTTTTGGAAACCTTGAAGGTTTTGTCAAATGGTAACCGGTGAATAGCGTTACGGCTTTTGTCAAGTTAGAAACCGTAAAGCGTTTTGGAAACCTTGAAGGTTTTGTCAAATGGTAACCGGTGAATAGCGTTACGGCTTTTGTAAAGTTAGAAACCGTAAAGCGTTTTGGAAACCTTGAAGGTTTTGCCCTGGTTGCAAACCGGCACCCGTGGGAAGAGCTTAAAAAATCAAGCCGGTTTTGGGCTCATCAGGTTTTTTTTCTCCAGCGAAATTCGTCTGTGTTGCAGTTGCCCAATAACAATGCCTGGCGCAATACCCAGCCGTTGGGCAAAAGCATGTATTGAAGTTGGGGTGATTTCTTGTGATGATAAAAATTGGGCGACTTCAGCTTCTGGAACCAATTGGTTGATAGCAAATTCTTGGGCTTCGGCTCTTTCAGCATTTTCCAAAGCATCATCAAGAAATATTTTCCTTTGACTATGTAGCAAAATATGCCCAGCTTGCTGAAAAAAAATCAACCAGAAATGTTCGGAATGAAAGTAACGTTCACTGAGTTGTATTAACGCTTTGTGTGACGCGAGCAGACGTGTAGCGGTACTTAACTTAATTTTTTTAGGTAATTCAGGTACCAAGACAACTGCCACTCCGCTTAGGGCGCAAAGACGTTGTACTTCTGGAAGAAAGGCTTCTGGCGATTGTGTTGTTAAGGCACGAAGGTTGTGTAATGTCGCTTGAAACTTTGAGCCTTCATAAGGTTCACATTCTATTTTTTGCGCCATTCTTTCACCTTGACGCAACCAAGCGGAAACGGCTTGTGGATAGCGTTGGAACGCCGGCGATTGATTATACGGCTCTTTTTCCCAGATGTTTTGCCATGTTTCTGTTGAAGCAATACCGAAAAAACGTAACAATTCTTGAAGTTGCTCAATTTTGTTCGGGCAACGTTGAATCCAACCTAGCTCCGTCATCGCCCTAAGGGGGAGTAATTTTAGCCATTCCACTTGTGATTCAAACTGTTCTTTTTCAGCCTGACGCGCCAAGGCTTCACGGTAAGTTCGTTCCAGATTGAGCCAAAAATGTGCTGGTATATCAAGAACTATCTCTAATTTTAGCGCTATTTCTGGCGTGAGTTGTGCTTGCCCCTGAATGATTCCATCAATAATCATTTGAGAAACAGCAGTGCGTTCAGAAAGTTCCACCGAAGACATCCCCATGTACTCAATGGTTTCTTTGAGTATTTTACCTGGGGCTGCATAAATATCTGGATTGTATTGATTTATATTAGCGTTATTCATGGAAATACTGTCTACAAAAAATACTGTCTAACCGAAAAAGGCGGGTTTAGGGTTAATGGCACGCACGATAGGAATTAAGGAATTACTGTAACGAAACAGATGCTATCCCTTCTTAGGGATAGTATCTGTTAACTTCAAAAAAGCGATAGCATCACGACTTGAACAACTTGAACATTTTTAGTGATAAAGCGATAGCATCACGACTTGAACAACTTGAACACTTTTAGTGATACATACGCCACAAAAAGCGATAGCATCACGACTTGAACAACTTGAACATTTTTAGTGATACTATCGCCACAAAAAGCGATAGCATCACGACTTGAACAACTTGAACAT
>QNER01001286.1 GCA_003646175.1 Candidatus Parabeggiatoa sp. nov. 1 | reverse complement strand
ATCCGTCGCGTTTGATAACAGCGGTACCCGTTTATTAAGTAGTGGCATGTTTGACTTGACGCTGCGTTTGTGGGCTATTGATACCAAGAAACCGACATTGTTACGAGAATTTCCTAAAGCACCGGATAGACTGATGTGGGCAAGCTGGAGTCCTGATAATCAGTGGGTTGCCGGCGTTGGGCGTGGTTCATTGGCAACGATTTATGCCTTTCAAGACGGTCAACAACAATACCGCTTTAAGCATCAACAAACGGTACTCCGCGCTATTTTTAGCCCTGACAGTCAACAGGTGGCCACTATCAGTGGGGATACGACGGTGCGCCTATGGGATTTGGATAAGGGTAATGAGCTATTTGCACTGCATTTGCCGGCGAATACGGGCAAACCTTACCAGATTTGGGATTTCGATTTTCGTTGTAGTCCCAAAAAATGTTGGATAGCGGTTCCGCTGACGCGGGGGAAATTGGTGTTGTATGATTTTGGGAACATTTATGATTGACGTTGTTGTGCGACTATAAATAATAACTACAAGGATTGGTTATAAGAAAGGATAGGTTTTGGCAGGAGTCCAAGATTTATCTTGGGCTTGCCAAACTAAAGTTTGGACTCCTAAAAACGCTATCATGATTTATTATTTAGCCAGTTTTTGGTTGTTAAACCGATGATGAGTCCAGCCATGAAAATTAACCAAAATATTATTGGGTTTTCGGTTTCCAAACCGTGATGTACATTCATGCCGAATATCGCGGCAATCGTTAGGATGGGAAAAGTCATTGCCGCAAGCACGTTTAATTTGTGTTGAGCAAGCGCCATTTGTTCGGCTTTCTTCGCTTGCACTTCAACGTTTTTGGCGAGCCTGAAATCTAAGGCGCTTTTGCTGTCTAACAGCAACAGTTCAAAATTACGAGCAACTTCTTCGGCATCATCACGCTTGCCAATCAGAAATATATCTTCTTTTACCATTTCCACCGCGACATTCAAAGTGCAAATCATATTTTGAGCGGCTCGGCTCATTGGGGTTGTCGCTTCAATGACATCAAAAAGCTGTTGTGCATCTTGGGCGGATTGATATTGGCTGTGTAGAGACTGGTACTGATTGTGATAAGAAACGATGAGTTTATGCAAACGATGTTCGCCGTTCTCTAAACCATTGCAAAGCCATTTGCCTTCTGGTTGCCGTAGAAATATGACAGTGTCTCGCGATTTTTGATCTAATTTGGGGGGAGCATGCAGTATGAGTAGTAAATGCTCTTTTTCAAATAGGGCGCGTTGCCTGCCATACGTGGTTGTACCCAAACGATTTTTTATTTCTTCAGGCAGATACCAGTCGTATTGTTTGCGATTCATCGTTTCTCCTAAGCCTGTTTGAAGCTTGGGCTTTAATGATTTGTGACTCTGTATAGGGTGGTTCTCATCTGGATTTTCGTTTCCAGCCTCACTGAAGGAAACTTGAAAACCGGTTGCCATCGTACCAGCCTTCATTTCGGGTGGCGTGGCAATTTCCTGAGCAGAAGATAACGTCTGTGCCAAAGTCTGCGAGGTTGGCGAATTTGAAGACAATGCTTGAAAAGTCGGGAGTAATTCAAAGTTTATTTTTTGGAGTTCCCTTTGGTTATCAATGTGAAATAAAGAAAATGGATATTGACTATTCGCTTCATTGTTCGGCGTTAAAAGACAAAGCGGATAATCAGGTTCACCCATTTCTTGCCTACACATTTCAATCTGCTGTCTCAGTTGCTCAGAGTTATCATCGAGCCTTTGAACCGTGATAATCGCCAATTTATCATTGGAATTTGGAAGCGTGATTAAATAGTCTACATAAATATCCCCAATTTTAGCATTGCAAAAAATACCATGGGTTGGATAACCACGAGACTTTAAAAAGCGAAGAAATTCCGTTCGGAAGTCAAGTTGATGTTCTTTATTCATCATTTTCGGCGAATGGTAGATGATTTCCTGATTTTCACTATTCTGGTTGTTTTTAAATAACCATTTGAAGAATACAAAAAAACCTATCAAAAAAATGAAAAGCCAAAAACTGGCAGAACTCTCTGAAGAAGGCGCAGCCGAAACGGTGTTGATGACTGACATCGTGAACCACACACTGAACATCAGTGGTAAGTGTATTAGACGTTTCATGTTATCTACTTAATAAATAGTACAACGAATTGAGTCCAAGATTTATCTTGGGCTTGCCAAACTAAAGTTTGGACTCCTAAAAACGCTATCCGTTATGGGATATTTATGATTGATGTTGTTGTACGACTATAAATAATAACTACAAGGATTGCTTATAAGAAAGGATAGGTTTTGGCAGGAGTCAAGATTTATCAGGAGTCCAAGATTTATCTTGGGCTTGCCAAACTAAAGTTTGGACTCCTAAAAACGCTATCCGTTATGGGATATTTATGATTGACGTTGTTGTACGACTATAAATAATAACTACAAGGATTGCTTATAATAAAGGATAGGTTTTGGCAGGAGTCGGCCAGATTTATCAGGAGTCCAAGATTTATCAGGAGTCCAAGATTTATCAGGAGTCCAAGATTTATCTTGGGCTTGCCAAACTAAAGTTTGGACTCCTAAAAACGCTATCCGTTATGGGATATTTATGATTGACGTTGTTGTACGACTAT